>JAFGLD010000135.1 GCA_016928235.1 Anaerolineae bacterium
GCTGCGTCCCCGCGGCCAACGCCCTCAAATCGGCCAACCGCAAGAAGAAGATATCGTCCGGCCGATTGAGCAGCCCCGCGGCCACCAGATCGCCGGCATCGGTCAGTAAACCTCTCCGGATGGCGGTCATGATCCGGATGGCGGCGAACTTAGGGCTCTCGCGCAGGCCAACCAGTTCGCGGACGCGGTGGATCATCTTGCCTGCCACCCATGCCTTGAACCTGCCGCCCGGGCTCTGCCTGATCATCGTAAGCAGCTTTGCCTTAGCCTCCTCAGCAGCCTCTGTTCCGCGCCGGAAGACAATATCCGGAGAGGGTACATCGTCACCAATTTGCAGATAGCTCCGCAAAGCCTGGATGAGCGAAGCCGGCTCCTCGCGCCAGCGCGCCCGCCCCATGTCGATCTCCCCCACGCCGCGCGCGCCATAGTGCTCCATGAAATTATCGAGGGCTCTCTGAGCAACAGGCGGCAGCGTCCCGCCCAAATACTCAGCGGCCAGAATTGCCGCGTCTGTTTGAACAAAATGCTGCGCGGCGGCTTTATCTGCCTTGATGGTGCAGGCCGTACGCCACAAGGCCAAGTCCATCTCTGTTGTAACGTTGTGGGGCAGGCCGCGTGTCAGCTCCAGCACCGCGCGCTCGCCGTCGGGCAGATCGGCGCACAGCCGCAGCAGCAGCTGCATCGGTACCTGTCCGGAGGCCACGCCGGGTATCAGCCATCTAAAGAAGAATACCGGTAAACCGGACATCACGCTTTCGATGACATCCAGCCGCTCATCCAACGACCTGACGGCAGCATGTCGAGCAGCGATGTCGCCGACCACAGTCTCGATCTTGCGCAGCAGGCGTTTACGTCCCCACACCGGCGCGATCTGGTTGGGTATCACAGTAAACAGGATCGGTATGATGATCCGCAGAAATCCCAGCCGTGTCTTTAACTTCAGGCGGCCTTTCCGGACGACCAGGCGCGGATCGTCCATCAGCATCTCAATGGTATCCCGACTGCCCGGCTCGATCGCTCCCATGAAAACACCGAGAACACCGCGTCCCACAGAGCTTCGAAAAAGCGGCGTGGTGTTCAAAAACAGACGGCTGCCCGCCTCGAAGAAACCCCTTATTGTCTCGACCGTTACCCGTACCCCAAAGACTTTGCTGAAAGCCACCATCATCAACCGAAAGCCGTCGGCGCCGAAGGGCGTAAATGGGTCGAGCATGCCCTGGATTGCTCCAAGCGAGAACAATACCAGGAATTCGCCATCCCTTATGCCGATGGGCATCGGATACAGCGATGTAATCGGGCGCGATTGGACGATGGATAACCGCCCCTCCGCCCAGGCCCACTCGATATCCTGCGGGGCGCCAAAGGCTTGCTCGATGCGTCGTCCCAGCGCGGCCAGCTCCAGAATTTGCTCGTCAGGCAGTGCCTGCTGCGTCGACGCGTCTTCCGTTACGGTCTGCGTTCCACCGCCTGACTGCCCGCGGATCGAGAGCGCTTTAGCGCCCAAGGTTTTTCTCAAGATTTGGCCATCATCCACCACATAGTGATCGGGCTCGACCTGGCCGGAGACCAGCGCTTCGCCCAGCCCCAATGTCGCGTCGATGACTGTTTCGGAGCGCTTGCCGGTCAGCGGGTTGGCGGTGAACAGCACGCCTGATGCTTCACTGGGCACCATTTGCTGGACAACCACCGCCAGCGCCACGTCGCCTTGTGCAATGCCATTGCGGGCACGGTAGCCGATAGCCCGCGCCGTCCACAGGCTGCCCCAGCAGTCGACGACTGCCTTAAGCAGCGCCGCTTCGCCTACGATGTTGAGATAGGTATCCTGCTGCCCGGCGAAGGACATATCGGGCAGGTCTTCGGCAGTAGCTGATGAACGTACGGCGACGGCGATTGATTGACGATTGAGATCGGCGTAGGCGCAGCGGATTGCGTCGGCGATGTCGGTGGGGATTTTCCCGGCGGCAAAGCGACTGCGAATTGTGGTCGATGCCGCTTCGAGCGCGGCGGGATTATCGGCCTGGAGGTTTTCGCAGGCGCGCAGGATATCCTCCTGGAGGTGGTTGGCCTCCACGAAGGCGCGGTAGGCGTCGGTGGTGACACAGAATCCCGGCGGCACCGGGAACCCGGCCTGGAGTAGAGCGCCCAGGTTGGCGCCTTTGCCCCCTGCCAGCGGAAGCGAGGATCGTTCAAGCTCATCGAGAAGTTTGACATCAGTCATGGATGTGTCCTCAGTGGCACACAGCAGCCATCTTTATCACAGAAAGTATAGTTTCAAAGGATACTACAAAATAGTCACTTCCCCAGTACTGCCGTTCACCCGCACGCGCTGGCCGGTCGTGAGGCGCGTCGTGGCCTGGCTGACGCCTACCACCGCTGGGATGCCGTACTCGCGGGCCACCACCGAGCCGTGGGTGACCATTCCACCCACTTCCATGACCAAACCACCCGCCGCCAGAAAGAGCGGCGTCCAGGCCGGGTCGGTCGCCGGGCAAACCAGTATCTCGCCGGGCACCAGTTGTGTGCCGTTCGGATTGCGCACCACGCGTACCACGCCTTCAACTACCCCTGCCGATACCGGGCTGCCGACCAATGTGTCAGGTCCAGCCTCCGCAAGCTTACTGGTGCTTTCATAGAAAGCTGTACCGTCGCTCAGGAGCAAGCGTGGAATGCGTCTGCGTCGAATCTCGCGCTCATAAACTGCGCGTCTTTCGGCGATAAGTTGGCGCCAATCACGGCTTTCGCCGGCGCCCAGAGCCTTGATCTCCGCTAAATGCAGGTAGAACAGGTCATCTGCCTCCTGGATCGTGCCGTCAGCCACCAGTCTTTCTCCCGCTCTGAGCATTGCCATGCGCAGTGGCCCAAGTAGACTGATGATGACGAATTTGGGGCTTTCACGCAGTCCACCCAGCTCGCGTATCCGCCGCGCTGTCCACTTAATCAGCATAGCCTTGAGCTGGCCGAAACGCCTACTCCGGAAAGCATCAACCAGACGTTCCTGCGCCTGCCGGGCCTTTTCTTTCCCGGCCGTGAAAACGGCTTCGGGCGAGAGACGTTCGTCGGTTATTTGCAGGTAGCTCCTCAGCACCTGGAAGATGTGGGTAGGGTCTTCGTTCCAGCGTTGGCGGCCCAGATCGATCTCGCCCACGCCCCGCAGACCGTAGCTTTCGAGAAACTGTGTGATGGCCTCTTGCACTGCTGTGGGCAGCATCCCGGCGCGAAATTCGGTTATCAGTGCCGGAATATCAGCATTGCTGAAATGTTCCGCCGCAGTGGTATCCGATCGGATCACTTGTGAAATGCGCCAGAGCTGCAAATCCATCTCGGTGGTAACGTTGTTTGGCATTCCACGTGTCAACCCCATCACCCACTCGGATGCATCGGGCACGCTGGCCGTTTGGCGCCACAATGCATGTAAAGGAATCTGCCCGGAGATGACAGCCGGGAACAAGTGAGGTGCGTGAACCTTCACCACAAAAGCTGTCGTCTCTTCCATCGCCTGCGCCAATTCCGAAATAGCATGTGTTTCTGAGTAACGTTCGTGGACACACCGGAAAGAGTGATCGATCAGATTTTGGAGACGAATGCGGCCGCGCCGGGGGAAGAGTAAGTTGAAGAGAATGTTGTACACTATTGGCGCTGCGCCACGCAGAATGTTTAACCAATCCCGGAACCGCGGCTCATGGCGCGGGAACTGCGGATCATCCGTCACCTCTTGCAGAATCTGAGCTGCTATGGAGTCCATGCTTTGGATGAAGAGACTAATCCCTGTACGCCCAAGTGAGGTAGACAATGGACCGGTGAAGTTGACAAACAGCCGTTCACCCGCGGATAACAAGACGCGTTGCTCATCCGGGCCAACCTTGATGCCAAACAGAAGTGCCATGTTGGAGGCCAACAGCTTAAGCGCATCCTGTCCCAGAGGCGTATAAGGGTCAAGCATGCCCTGCCATGACGCAAAGGAGAAGAACACCTCGAATTTTCCCGCATCTACTCTCTCCGGAAGCGGGTAGAGTGAGGTGATTGGGCGTGACTGGATGGCATACAATTGTCCGTCCGCCCAGGCCCACTCCAGGTCTTGAGGGCAGCCAAAGGTCGTCGCTGCTTGCTGCCCCAGTTGGCTTAGTGCCAGGATTTGCTCGTCAGGGAGAGCCTGCCGATTGGCGGCATTTTCATCGATGGTCTGTGTGCCGCCGCCTGCCAGCCCTCGGACGGCAATTGCCTTGGCTCCCAGCGTCTTGCTCAGGATGTGCCCGTCGTCCACTATGTAGTGATCGGGCTCGACCTGCCCGGAGACCAACGCCTCGCCCAGCCCCAATGTGGCATCGATGACCGTCTCGGAGCGCTTGCCGGTCAATGGATTGGCCGTAAAGAGCACGCCGGAGGCTTCGCTGGGGATCATCTGCTGGACGACCACCGCCAGCGCCACATCCCCCTGGTCGATGCCGTTACGCGCGCGATAGCCGATGGCTCGCGCTGTCCACAGGCTGCTCCAGCAGTCGACCACCGACCGCACGAGTGCTTCCTCGCCGACGATATTGAGATAGGTATCCTGCTGCCCGGCAAAGGACATGTCGGGCAGGTCTTCGGCGGTGGCCGATGAGCGCACCGCCACTGCCATTGGGTGATTGGGTGATTGACGACCTTTGGTCGTTGTGATTGAGTGATTGAGGTTGATGTAGGCCAGGCGGACATCATTAGCGATATCGGTGTGCATCTTCCCCCCCGCAAAGCGGGCACGGATGGTGGTCGATGCGGCTTCGAGCGCGGCGAGGTTATCGACCTGGAGGTTTTCACAGGCATGCAGGATATCCTCCTGGAGGTGATTAGCCTCCACGAAGACGCGGTAGGCGTCGGTGGTGACACAGAATCCCGGCGGAACCGGGAACCCGGCCTGGAGCAGAGCACCCAGGTTGGCGCCCTTCCCTCCCGCCGTCGGCAGATCGTTCTTGCTAAGCTTGGTGAGTGGTTTGACGATTGACATAGTTCTTTCCTTGAAAGTGAGTCTACTAATCCTGACCTGATCCCATGTTCATTCCGGCCTTATGAACAGTTCTATCTCCATCCGTCTCCTCATGGACCATCACGAGGGTCAACCCGGCGGCATGGGCTTCCAACTGGGCTCGGCTAGGCGGATTGCTCAATCCCTCCGCCTTGAGCATCGCCCCCACCATTTTCGGATGGCGCTGCAGCCGCATCTCCAGGAAATCGGCAATGCGAGGGATGTCGCTGACGATCTCGGCAATTCCACGAAATTGCCGCCTACCCACCCGTATCGTAACATTCGAATTCGCTGCGATGTTCCGGACCCAATCGGCCTGCCGGCCGCGCGCCGCGCCAAGGTAGATTGCACCATCGACCTCCTCATATTGAAGCGGTGTCACACGTGGCATCCCGGATTTCCGCCCGGTGGTTGTGAGGAGCAGAATGAGCCTCCCCATCAGCGGCCCCAACCCTAGTGCATACACCACACGTGGGGGATAATGGATGAGACGCAAAAGCGATTTTGGGGTACGCGCAAACGATGACATTTAGCGTCCTTTCCGGCTCACTGTGACAGCCGCTGCTGTCGCCATGAGCGCCAATAGACCAATTCCACCCAGCACCACTACCGGGCCAGCGCGCTCGACCAGAATACCGGACAGCGCCGATGCCAGCAGAGTGGCGCAACCCATCAGGGCCTGCGAGATACCCATCAACCGCCCACGCAGGTTTTCCGATGCTGTCTGGAGGATAGTCTGGGCATTGACCTGAACCAGGGTCATCCCCAGACCAATCGTCACACCAAAAACCAGCGCCAGGGGCAGGTTGGGCGACCAGGGTAGTGCTGCTATCCCGATGGCCATCAGCCCGGCACCAACCGCTGCCAACCGGATGCGCTCGAAATGGCGGCTGAGGCCGTTGGCAGCGATGGCCCCCACGACCATCCCCCCACCCATCGCCGACATCAAGATGCCAAACTTGCTGGTCTCGATCCCCAGGATATCACTCACAATGACCACACCGGTTACGGAGAGAGTACCAATAATCAGAAAAGCAGCCGTAGACAATATGAGCGCGGCGAACACGACAGGTTGAGAGCGAACGAACCTGAACCCTTCGCGCAGGTCGGCCCCCAGGCTATGATCTACAACTTGGCGCTGTTGATGGGGGATGGTGAGCAGTCCAACTGCGATTGCGGGAGCAAGGAACGTGCTCGCATCGACATAGAAGGCAGCCGACAGCCCATAGCTCTCAGTAATCCAGGTGCCGATGGCCGGGCCAATCGCAATCGCGCCCACAAAGGCAATGGCGAAGAGCGAGTTGGCCGCTACCAGCGCCTCTGGCGACACCAGATCAGGGATGGTCGATGCGCGCGCCGGGACAAAGAACTGGCTGACCGTCGACATGATCAGGTAGGCGACAAACACAAAGGCGATGCCCGGCACAATCGGGATCAGCAGGACAATCAGCCCTTGCAGTAGATTGGATGCCACCATCACCCACTTGCGGTTCCAGCGATCGACGCAGGCACCGGCTACGCTGCCCAGGGCCAGTGCCGGGATCGACTTGAGCACCATCAACAGCCCCACCGCGCCGGCCGACTGGGTGCGGTCGTAGACCAGCGTCACCAGCGCGACCATGATGAGCCGATCACCGATCAGAGAGAGAGCCTCGCTCAACCACAACACGATGAACCCTGGGTGGCGCAAAACTCCGGCAAAGCCGGCCTGTTTTTTAATGATACTTGATGGGGTAGCAATGTTTTCAGCCATAAACCCTCGGCCAGACCGACCGTTCGGTCGGATAAAGAGATAAAAAAAAGAAGGCGTCAGTGCTGCGCAATGCCATTAAAAAATACATCGAGCAATGCGGCGGCGGTTTGTTCTGACGATATAAGCCGCTCACCGCTAAGATAAGTTACAGCGAATGTTCCCTGGATCATTGTCATCAATACGCGCGCACCCTCTGCCGGGTCTATCGGGCGGAATACACCTTGCTCAATGCCTTGGCTGATGGTCTCGCTTAGCAGCGAGCGGACTTCTTTCAAGAAAGTCATAAACGTCGATTGCATCTGATCTCGACCTTCAGGCACCTCGCGTCGCACCACCTGGATGACATCGATGCCTTCGAGGAGCGAGCTTGTACCTATCTTCAGCGCAACCTCGATGCGCTTGCGCGGATCGGTCTCGGCCCGGATAGCATCCAATAAAGAGGTCTGCTGATCCATTGTGTTCTTAAGCAACGCCAGGATGATAGTCTGCTTGTCCGGGAAATGATGGTACACCGTCGCTTTTCCAATCCGGGCTTCTTCAGCGATCTGGCGGATCGAAGTGGCCGTATAGCCTTGTTGGACAAACAAACGGCGGGCAACCTGAAGGATAGTGTCGTAAGTCTCAGCCATGATCCTTGTCTCCCGACCGAACGGTCGGTCTGGGAATAGTATATAGGCAAGAAAGAGAACTGTCAAGACCAATACCGGGTAAGTTCCCGATGCTTACACGTGGCAGCATACCAAGACAATCGGGAGAAGCTCACATTGAGGATACAAGTTCGATACAAGATCGATATAGGATGGATATAAGATCGATACAGTATCGATACGGAATGCCGACGGGACGCCTACAGCCATCACGAATAGTAGTGGAAACAGCAGTCTGCTCGGTCTTGTTTCCAGGTATGCCGGGACTGGTCGCGACATCAGGCCGTAAGGGAGACCCTTTGTGAGGATCACGTCTCCGGATCATGGCCTGGGCTGAGCGCCTAATGGATTGACAACGCCAGAAACCCGGCTAGAATAATAGTTAGTACTCACTAACATTTCAGCAGGATAGGCTGATGCCCGTGAAACCCAACAATAGAGAACAGCCCGAACCCCGCCGAGAAGAAACGCGCCGGCGTATCCTGGAGGCGGCGATGCGTCTCTTCTCCGAGCAAGGCTTTGCGCGGACGACGACTCGTGCCCTGGCGCAAGCCGCCGGCATCACCGAGATGACCCTGTTTCGCTATTTCGCCGGCAAAGAACAACTCTTTGAGGCTGCGGTTCAGGAATATGGTGGAAAGGCTGTAGCGGGGGAGATGGAGGCACAACTGACCGGCCACTACCGCGAGGATCTGCTGATATTGGGCAATCTGCTCATGAACATTCTAAAACAGCGGGGAGATGCCATGCGCATGATGATCTGCGAGGCGCCCCATTTCCCTGCCATGGCCGAGGTGATTGCGCAGAATCCGCGCATCCTGCGGCGGATGCTGGCGAGCTACCTTCAGCGGCAGATCGACGCCGGGCAGGCGCGGCCGGTCGACGTCGATGCAGCCGCGAACCTTTTCTGGGGTATGTTCCTGGCGTACCGGCTCGGCGCCGATTTAATCGATGAGCCGGGCGTGGGCGGCGCGTCGGACGAAGAGGTTGTGACTCTTTTCGTGGACATTTTCATCAACGGCACAACTGCCGGGGAGGGCATCGATGGAAACGGTAGTTAGCCTGGAAAACGTCGTCCGGTGTTTTGGGAAACTTGCCGCTGTGCAAAACCTATCCCTTGAGATTGGCACCGGCGAGATTTTTGGCCTGCTGGGCCCGAATGGGGCGGGCAAGACAACGGTCATCAACCTGATCACCGGACTGCTGCGCCGCGACAGTGGTCAGATCCGCGTGCTGGGGTTTGACCCACAGACGCAGGCCCGTCAGGTTCGCCGGCAAATCGGGCTGGTGCCGCAGGAGACCAACGTTTATGGCGACCTGAGTGCGATGGACAACCTGTGGCACCATGCCGCGCTCTACTGTGGCAACCTGGACACTGCCGGGGGGCGGATCGAGGAGCTGCTGCGGATGATGGAGTTGTGGAACCGGCGTAACGACCTGCTGCGAACATATTCGGGAGGTATGAAGCGCCGCCTGGCCCTGGCCCGCGCCCTGCTGCACGACCCTCAGATCATCTTGTTCGATGAGCCGACACTGGGCGTGGATGTGCAGGGCCGGCATGTCCTATGGGAGCACATGAAGACGCTCAAATCGCAGGGCAAGACCTTCATCGTATCGACCAACGATATGAACGAAGCCGGCGCGCTGTGTGACCGGCTGGTGATCGTCGACCGCGGCAAGGCCATTGCGCTGGATACGCCCGAGGCGCTGTGCGCCGGATTGGGGCGTGACATCATCACCCTGCAGACCACGCCCGATGTCATCGACCCAGAGCGGCTGTTTGCCGGACTGGACGTGCAGGCCGTTACACGGCCAGAGCCGGGTTGGCTGCGCATCGAGACGCGCAACGCCGAGACGCACATCGGTGAGTTCGTCGGCCGGATGAGCGCCCAATATCGCCTGGAGTCGCTACGGATTGCCAGGCCTACCCTGGACGATGTGTTTCTGCATCACACGGGCCGTGCCTTGAGGGAGTGACATCGATGAAACGCTTCTTCCTGCTCTTACTCCATGAATTCCGATTGGCACGTGCCACGCTACCTATTCACGCTGTCGCCATCATCGAGCCGGCGGTCATGTACGCGCTGATGACGGTTATCCTGGTGCACCCAACGTTTGATATGCATATCCAACAGTCAGATGACGCGACTACTCAGGCTCTGGTTGTGGCCATGCAGGAGGTCGGCTCACCCATCGGCCTGCCCTACATCGAGCCGGTGATGGTTGACTTCGACCAGCCGCACAATGTGCGCCAGGTGATCGCTATAGAAGAACGTGAGGGCATCCCGACGGCGGTTCAGCGCTACAACCTGATCGACCAAAACCTGGTCAAGAACTACCGCAACCGGCTGACGGCAGCGGCGCTGCGCCTGTGGAATGCCGATTTGGGTGCCCGCGCCGTGACGGTTGTCGAATACCCCACGCGGCCCTGGGATGTTCCTTACAATGTCTACTTTGGCATGGCGATGCTACCCATGGCGGCCTTCCTGGCCGCGACGATGCTCGGTGGGGTGCTTACCACTCAGGAGTTCGAGATTGGCACCGTCCTGGAGCAACGTCTGGCTTCGGCCTCACTGGAACTGATCCTGGCAGCCCGCCTGACCCGGCTGGCGATTACCTCGCTGCTTAGTGCCGGGTTGGTCATGCTCGCCACCGGCCTGATCAATGGCTACTGGCCCGATTCGATTGGACTGGTGGGGTTGATCCTGCTGCCGGTGGCCATCATCGGCGGCTGTCTGGGAGTGATAGCCGGGCTGGCCGCGCGGGCCACGCTGCCGGCCTTCTTGATCGGGCTGGTCACGTCGTTCGCCGGCTGGCTTCTTGGCAATGCCTTCAAGCCGGCGGTCAGCATCGGCGGCTGGTATGAGTTTTTCAGCCGTTTCTCCCCCAACACCTACGCCGTCGAGCTGTTTTTCCCGCGCTTCTATGGGGTCGAGATGGGCTCGATGCTGTCCGCGGCGCTGATCCTGATAGGTGCCTCTCTTGCCATGATCGTTTTGACCACTTTCATCTATCGCCGGGCACTCTCGGCGTGGGGGTGACCGATGAGACGCTTCTGGATACTGCTATCAACCGAGCTCAAGGCCTGGCGGAACGACCCGGTAACCGCGGGTGGGGGATTGATCCCGCCGCTGTTTATCCTGATTGTCTTTGGCCTGTTTTTTGGAGGAACCCCCTCATTCCGCATCGTGTTGGTGGATCAAGACACCGGACCCTATGGCGCCGTGCTGCGCCAGGCCTTTGAAGAAACCCTCTCACCCTTCGGCGCGCCATACTACGAGATACTGCCGATGGGGGAGGGTGACGCCTGGACGGCTCTGCGCGCTTACCGCATCGATGGGGTATGGGTCATTCCTCCCGCTTTCTCGACGCGGGTAGAGGCGGGCCAAAACCCACAGGTCGAGATGCACTTCAGCAACTACATCGACGATCAAGCCAAGAACCACCGCATCTACCAGGCAGAAGTGCTGTGGCACTTCTACGAGAAGATCGGCCAGCCGGCGCCGCCGCTGGCACTGGCCGAGGAGTATCCCCTGCCGGAGATGGTCGGCTGGCTGCCGGTCATCGGCGTGGGGATCGCCCTGGTGAGCTTCATGCTAGGTGGGATGATGAATGTGCTGCTGCTGTCTCACAAAGAGCACGTGGCCCAGATCACGCTGGAGTTCGGGCTGATGCCCTATTCTCTGGCATGGGTGCTGCTGCCCAAGGTGCTGCTGGCGCTGGTCATGAGCCTGCTGACCGGCACCGTCTTTCTGGGCATCCTCTATGTTGGGATCGGTGTGTGGCCGGGAGGCTATCTGTGGGCAGTATGGGTACTGGTTGGGCTGGTGGCGCTCTTCTGGATTGCCATCGTGCTGCTGGTGAGCCTGCGCACCCGGCATCTGATGGGGGCAGCGATAGGGGTGATATTGACCGGTATGATGGTTTTCTTCATTGGCGGAGGGCTGGCGATGGTGAGAAACAACGCAGCCAATGTGCCATGGTTCTCGTGGCTCTTTCCCAACGCGCACGCGGTCGATCCGCTGCGCGACCTGATCCTCTTCCACTCCTGGCCGGTTGATTGGAATGTGACACTGCTCAAGCTGACTGCGTTTGCCGCTCTTAGCCTGGGGGTTGGATTGGGTTTTACCGCTCGCAGGTTGCGGCGGTTGGGGTAGATTGATTGTCGCAAAGCATCGCAGTCGGTCAGACCTCGGATATGCCACAAGACCAGCCGTAGTCATCACTTTTCCGACCGAGTGGTCGGCCCGCACTTAGACGTGATCGGCAACAGGCGTGCTATGCGTAAAAACCGGCTTATTTTATGCGTAGCTCAGTTGTTTCCGATCACGTCTACTATCTTTTTAGCCGAGAAAGCCGGATTTTCAAATGAGCTTTTAGCCCTTTTCTACCTTACTCAAGGCGAAATCGATCTCTTCCGGTACTTCGAGTGCAGCCTCGCCGCAGTTAGGGCAGACTCCATCGTCGCTCTCGAAGCGCAGTCCACAGCAGTTCCAACAAATGTAGCGGGACCCCGCCGACAGCACGATAGCTTCCACGCCTTCAGCGGGTGTATCCTGGCTGGCCTCGGCAAACAATGTCAATACTTGCTCTTCGGCCATACCGCCATAAGATAGTAGATATATTTTGCGGAGGTTGCCTTTGGCTTCAGCAATTGCCTGAGCAACAATGGCTCGCATTCTTTCAAGTCGGTTGACTACCACAGAATTCTCCAACCACCAGTATATGTAACACCCATAAGCATACCGAAACACAAACTCATCGACAATGGGGATTTGTCCGACCTCACAAATCAAATGTCTTCAACAAATATGTTTGTTGGGCAGGATGAAACAATCGAATTCTGTAGCTTGTCAGATAATACTCCGAACAAGGTTAGCGTCTTTTGTGAGTGCAAAGTTGTCCGGAATGTTTTCTGAAAAGCTATATATCACAGCAGTGTAGCATAATTGCCTCCAACACAAAAACGCGCACGACGACTCATTTCACTGAAAGCCGATCACCTGAATGACGCAGACCAAAAACGTGCTCATCGAGTTACAGTTATCTGAGGGTAGGGTTGCAAGCCACTTCCATTCTGTCAGGTTTTCGATTATAATGTAACTAACGATGGGTTAGCGGAACGGAGGTTATATTGCAGGTCCTTCGTCCACAACCTGATAGTAGGTAGCAGTTACAAGACGGTCGTTAGTGACGACCAGCGCAGAGACACAGCGAACAAACAGCACCTGCGTGATTGCAGGAATAAAGCCAGTGTCAAGCGCCATCCAATATTACATCTGTTCTTCAGAAGAAAGCACAGCCTTTAGCTGTGCTTTCCCTTTTAGACCAATTGCATGTTCCCTGACTGACAACAACAAGATAGCGCGATCATAGTGCGCTCCTGATCTCCGTGTCAGCACTGGTTTCTACCTACCATGCCAACTCCGCCAAGACCGGCATATGATCCGAGCCTGCATCGGGCCCGACCCAGGCCCGCAGGGCTCTAAACTGTTTGGTATAGAAGATATAATCGATGCGAAACAGCGGCGTAGCATGTTCAAAGGGATAACCATAACCCTGACGAGATGGAAAAGTCGCGCCAAAACCAAAGCCCGCCGCGCGGTAGGCATCCACCAGGCCTGATTGGGTGAGAACATGATGTATCTCGCTTTGATCAGGCGCATTCATATCGCCGAGCAGCAAGGCCGGACCATCGGCGATCATCTCAGTGTACAAGCGTGCATCATTAAGCGAGCGTAAGCAGAAATAATGCCGCCAGTCAGGGCTCCAGCCTGGCGGCAACGCATGGACAACCAGAACACGCAGTCGCCTCCCCTGCGCGTCAAGAGTAACATCCAGGTTGGGCATTGCTTTGGGGCTGCCGTAGAACACACTCTCCTCTACAATTGGATATCGGCTGAGCAGTGCAATACCATTGACACTCTCGCCTGCCGCGTAGATAGTCTGGTAAGGATACCTAACAGCCAGGTCTGTTTGCATCGAATCGGCTTGTGGGGCAGTGATCTCCTGGAAACCGATTACATCCGCGCCGGACTCCAGTACTGCGCGAGCAATATCCTCCGGCGGTGTGTTTGTCCCGCCATTGCCCAGGTTGTAGGTCATCGCCGTCAGTTGTAGGCAGTCACCGGCAGACTCACATACCGGCGTGGGATTGGGAATTATCAGCTCGCCGAATAGCCATACAAATGTCAGCGTCAGTAGGCCGAACATCATTACTCTTCGCCAACGCCGAAGCAGTAATGCTATTGCCAGAAACACCAGGCCAGGCAGCAGTGCCAGATGCAAGAAATTGCTGAACAACGCCACCGGCCACAGCCGGAAGCCGGTGAACAGACGCAGGAGGAAATAGAGGATCAGACCCAGCGCATAGATATCAGCACCGGCCAGCAAGAACAGGCTGATTCGCTGGGGCCACCGGTGGGGGATCGAATGGGTGGAGGGTGGACAAGATTCTTTGTTCACGGATAACTCCCTTAAACAGTGATGCTGAGGCAAATCTGTCTTTATTTAAGTGTGTGCTTTTGGGTAGCGCCCGGAAATAGCGTGGTCGGGATCGTTAAAGAATGAGAGTGATGTCCGGTTGTGTAGGTTGGGTGGTGGCGCGAGCACAAAATTGCTTCCAAGGCACCCTCTATACCCTGAATCTCTACCACCCAACGATTAGAGTTGTCGATCACGCTATTCTCGTGTATTACCTGCTTTTGAGCGAAGGCTACACTTTACAATAAGTTAAACAATCTGGAGCTGTTTATCAGGACATCTATTGCTCGATGATCCTGTTTTGTTTAATACAGAATAGGCTGCCCGCTCACGAACGCCCCAGGGCTGTGTGCTATCTTGCAAGATCGCCAGCAGGTGATCCAGTGCTTGCTCATCACCAAGCTCGGCCAATGCAAACGCGGCGCGAGGGGGCATCGTGTTGGAGCATCTCGGCCAGGTGAAGCAGCGACAGCTCCCGTTCGGTAGGCGGACGATCACTCAGGCTCATCACCGCTCTCGTGAATAGAGACTGGGCCGGTTTCCCATGCGTCAAGGGCGGCCTGAGCCTCAGGAATATGTCCCCAGCGAGCCATCTCTCTCAAATAGCGATGAGCGCAACGGCGAACCTCATCATCCGGATCGGTGAGCGCATTGGCAAGTATCGGCGCACAACGCCGATCAGCTTCAGCCCAGGATACCCATCCAAAATTCCTCACTGCTTCTCGTAACACCGCCGGGGTTTGGTATTCCATCACAACTCTGTAGATAACCCTGATGTCTGGTGTGTGTCCGCCTTCTATGTAGCGTCTTTTGAGAACATAGAAGAGCACGCGCCAGGCATTATCATGCTTTCCCAGCAGTGATTCTGCCAAAGCAAATGGCGCTTCTTCCTCATCGATCTCGCTCAGCGCGCTCATAGCAGCTTTGCGGATAGCCATATCGTTTTCATCCAGAGCAGCCACCAATACCGGCATCATTGCCATGCCGCCTGCTCGACCCAGACCACGCAGTGCATGAGGCTTCAGATAGTCAGTACCATGTTGAGCAATCTTGTATAGATCGGCCAACGTAGAGGAATCGCCGATCCGTCCCAAAGCTTTAAGCACATGAAGCCGCACCTGGTGGTTGTCATCGGATAACAATCTGTGCAAGGCAGGCACGGCGCGGCCATCTCTCAGACGGCCTAATGCTCCGGCTGCATTTCTGCGGATGACAGGGCAATCATCTTGTAGTGCATCCATCAGGGTTGGGAGCGCCTGCAAATCGCCAATGTTGCCAAGGGCCCGCAAGGCGGCAATACGTAAGCGGTAGTTGGAATTGACTGCGAGGGCAAGCAACCCTGGAACGGCTTGTCTGACCCGGTAATGAGTCAGGATTTTGATGGCAGCCAACCGTAAGGGAGTATCCTGTTGTCCGAGCAGTTCTAACATGAGGGAGGTAAGCGGATACCCGATCCATTCCAGCCGCGCCAAGACCCAACGTTGAGCGCGGTTATCCGCGCGGATGCGGGCCGACAGCGATTGAATGGTGTAAGAAAAGTTGCAGACTTTCGAGCGGTGTTCGACAAAAGCAAATGCCCACAGAGGATGTGATCGCATGTTGTGGTAAGTGGCGGTGACAACTGTCTGCTCCATCATCTGGTCGAGGAGTTCGTCGATGACATCTACGCCGCAGCAGGCCAGCGCCTCTGCAATATACCATCGCACACACCAATCCTCTTCACGCTGTAAGGCTGCTTCCAGATCGGGAATATGAGCAGGGCCGGGAAGCCGGGTCAGCGTCTCGGCGGCAAGCTCGCGAACGCTCATATTCTCGTCCTGGAGCATTCTCAGCAAATGCGGCACAGCACGCTGTTCGGCGAGCATCCCCAGCAGAGTGGCCGCCCGTGCTCTGATATAAAAACGGGTGTTTTCTGCCGTCAGCATCTCGATCAGCGGATCGGCTGCCCGGCTGTCTCCGCCTCTAGCTTCCAACAATTGGATCGCTCGCCAGCGTACACTCTCATCATCATGCCGCAGCGATTCTAGAATGTGTAGCAATGCCGCATCCCCACCGACGCGCGGTTCCTGGCCGCTGCTTTGTGGGCGATCCAGGTTGCTCAGGGATGGCTCATCCCCTGTACGAGGCCGATCAGTTTGTCCCATCGTTTCTTACCTGCGGATTATCCCAGCATCTCGGCTACCAACTCCGCAATGTCACGAATATCTATCTTCTCGCCAAGATCGGGCTTGCTCGCAGCCGATGTCAGCTCGATCGAGCAAAAGGGGCAGGCCGTACAGAGCAATTGGGCATCAACATCGAGTGCCTCCTCGACCCGGATCTTGTTGATCGGCCTCTCTTGTGGTGTCTCGAACCACATCTGCCCACCACCGCCGCCACAGCACAGCCCTCTGTTGCGATTGTGCTCCATCTCGACCAGGTTCATGCCCCGGACAGCCTTCAGCACATTGCGCGGATCGTCATAGACACCATTGTAGCGTCCCAGGTAACATGGATCGTGATAGGTAATCTGGCGGGCACGAGTCTTGCGTCCCTTCTGCTTACCCAGCTTGAGGTAGCCGTTTTTGATCAGCCCGGCGATATAGGTGCTGTGGTGTATGACATCGTACCTGCCGCCGAACTGCGGATATTCGTTTTTGAAGGTGTTATAGCAATGTGGACAGTGTGTCACCAACGCTTCGAAGTTGTACTCATCGAGCAGGGCAATGTTAGAGTAGGCCATCTGTTGGAAGAGATGCTCATTCCCGGCCCGGCGTGCCCATTCGCAGGTGCAGCTTTCCTCTTCGCCCAACACGGCGTAATCGATATTAGCCGCCTCGAAGATCTTGACCATCGCTCTGGCAGTTTGGCGGCTGGCCGGATCGAAGGCACCCGCGCAGCCCACCCAGTATAGAACATCGGCCTTCTTTTTATCAGCCATTAACGGAACGTTCAAGCCCCTGGCCCAGTCCATGCGCGACTCCTTGGGGTTGCCCCAGGGATCCTTGCCATTTTCGACATTACGCATGGCACTCAGGAGAGATGACGGAATCGCGTCTTCGTTTTTCATCAGCTCGCGTCGCATCTCGACGATCAATCCAACATGGTCGATGCGCACTGGGCATTCATCGACGCAAGCCCAGCAGGTCGTGCAGGCCCAAATAGCCTCTTCTGGTGTCAGCGCGCCGACGATGGGCATATCACCCCAACTGCTTTTGGGGGTATTCAGCATCGTAGCGCCATAGCGCCGTAGGCCGGTCCGGATGTCCAGGATGATCTGCTTTGGGTCGAGCGGTGTCCCGGCTATTGTTGCCGGGCAGGCGACCTGGCAGCGGCCGCACTCAGTGCAGGCGGCGCTGTTCATGAGCTGCGCCGGGATAAAATCGCCGATCTTGGAGATGCCAAATTCCACGCCCTTCTTGTCCAGGTCGATGAATGCCAGTGCGCCGCGCGTTTGGAAGGGGGCGAAAAAGATGTTAAGTGGCGCAAAGAGAAGGTGTTTGATCGGCAGATCAAGAAAAGCGCCAAAGAGCAGTCCCACGCTTAGGAAGTAAGTGACCCAGGCCACCACATGGATAGAGCGCAGTGCTGTTTCACCAAGGCCCAGAGCCAGCAGCCCTTGACCAAGCGAATAACTGGCAAATGACCAGATATCCCAGGGTGGCTGCGCAACAGCCAGCTTGGTGGCCTGGATGAGAAACCCGGACACCAGCAGTGCAAGAAGCATTGAAAGCGACAGATTAAACCGTATGCCGCCGGACAATTGAGGAGGGCGCTGGACGTTGCGCCGGAAGAGTGCCATTAAAATACCGATTAAAGCAGCCAGGCTGCACAGATCGACGGCCGAATCGTAAATGGGATAGAACCGCCCTTGCAACAGTCTGGAACTGAGGATTCGGGAGTAGAGGATGTTGTCGATGATGGGGAGCTCCATGCCGACAAACAGTGCAATCATGGGGAAAGAGATCAGGAAGTGCATGATGCCTGCGTACCGATCGCGTGCCGTCCTGACCTGCAAAACGGCATGTTTGAACACCCGGGCAATGCGCCAACCAAAGTGATCGAAGGGGAGCTGGCCACCGCGTCCTTTGAGCCATAATCGAAAACGCTGGTAGAGCCTGGCAATCAGGAATGCCAATCCAACTGCTTGCGAGACGTACATCAGAATCCTGGCCCACTGGGGGACGTTCCAATATACATCACGGAATGGGGACATAATTGTTGTACTCCAGTGTGCAATAACAGGGGCAAATCGACAAATCCCCCCGTGAGAGTGTGCTCGTCCGGCAGCGATCAGTTTAGCACGCGGGAAGGTGATAGACAAAACATGAACAGCGTAAAACTGTTTGCCGCACTTCGAGAATTGCCAAAGAATAGGTACTTGGCGTCTGTGTGCCATATAATGGAAGAAACGTCTGCATTTCCAAAAAGGTAAATCCCGTGGGTTATCCGTCTGAGCCAGGATCAGAAGCCGATCCTTATCGGTTGCTTCGATCAAAAATGGTATATGAGCAAATCGAGAGTCGTGGGATCGTTGATAAAAGTGTCCTGCGCGCGATAGGCAAAGTGCCGCGCCATCTCTTCGTACCAGAGAATATGCGGCCGCAGGCATATACGGATGGTCCGCTGCCGATTGGTTCCGGGCAAACCATCTCCCAACCCTACATTGTGGCATTCATGACAGAGCTGTTGCACCTCCAGTCCAACGATCGAGTGCTGGAAGTGGGGGTCGGCTCCGGCTACCAAAGTGCCATCCTGGCCGAGTTGTCTGCCGAGGTGATCGGATTAGAACGCCTGCCGGATCTGGCACAGCAGGCAGAGGCCAGGCTCCTATCGATGGGATACCGGAATGTGGCTGTTCATGTTACAGATGGCAGCGAAGGATTTTCGAGTGAAGCTCCCTACAATGCCATTCTGGTGGCGGCTGCCGCGCCTTCTGTCCCTCAACCGCTGATCGAGCAACTGGCGGAAGGCGGTCGATTGGTTATACCGGTTGGCGGCACCTACGAACAGGTGATCGAGCGGCTAACGCGACAGGGGAAAGCCATCCACCGCGAACGGCTGACAGCGGTGCGCTTTGTGCCGCTGATCGGGAAACATGGCTTCAAGGGTAGTTAGACGGCAAAGGATTGTATGGTCTTCGGGATCAGGAATCCAGGTAGCACCCGGAAATGGGACGGCCAAGTCGTATCAGATACATGATGGTCATCTGCTCCAGTAGGTTGGATGGTGGCGCAAACACAAACTTGCTTGAGAGGCAAGCTTTTGATCCACCCAATATCTGAGAGACCATCCACGCTATTCTCGCATGGTACCGCGCCATTTGAATAAATAGAATTTGACAAAATATTCCAATTCAGAAAGGAAAATCATGCCCTATTCACTCGAATTGCTGCTACCCGAAAAGCCGATTCTGATCGGCACAATAAACGTCTCATTTGGTCTAAAGGACAATCTTGAACCATACCTCAGGGAATTAGCTTCCATTCTGGACGATCTGGATCAGCCGGTTTACTACATTCACGATATTCGAAACTTAAAAGTGAAGGATTTTCAGGATTTCCTGGTAGCTTCCAGCCAAACTTTTCAAGCCAATATAGCAGTAGTCAGACATCCTAACCTCAAACCTGTAGTAGTATCGACCGATCTGCTGATAAAACTGGCGATCAAGGGAATTAATTCGGATGTTTTTGGTAATCTGGATTGGCCAGTTTTTGATACAAAAGAACAAGCTCTGGCTCATGTTCATGAGCTTATTAAAAATGAACATGGCATGAGATGATGGCAGTGGTCTGGTGCGTATTTGACCCATTGCTCTCAAATACACTCCTCAGCCAAGCGTCGCTAGTCTCTGAAAACGACCCGTGCTATACTGACTGTAATCGAAGCGAGTATGTCAAATTGGGGTGGGCATCGTGAGCAGTGAGCGTGTTTTAGTGGTCGATGATGGCGCGGACATGCGTGACTTTGTCATCAATTACATTTTGCGACCCAACAATTATAGCTATATGGAAGCACGAGACGGTTTGGAGGCGCTCGACCTGATACTGGCCGATCCACCTGATCTCATTTTGCTTGATCTGCAAATGCCGCGGTTGGATGGTGTTGGCCTGCTCAACCGGATGAAAGAGCAAGGGATCGCTATTCCTGTCGTGCTAATGACCTTTTATGGCTCGGAAGAAATCGCCATTGAGGTTTTTCGATTGGGTGTGCGCGATTATGTAATCAAGCCGTTCACTGAGGGCGAGTTGTTGTCAGCCTTGAAGCGCGCACTGACCGAGGCTCGTTTGCGCAAACAACGCGAGACACTCTACCAGACGGGCAAGTTGGTTGCCAGCCTGCCGGACATCGACACACTGCTTCTTAGCTCGGTTGAGGCAGCTGTCTCTCTGGCTATGACCACAGATGTCACGCTGGTTTTGATCAGCGACGATGGGCAAACCTTGTTTAACCGTGTTTCGTACAGTAATGGGCAAGCACAATTGGTCAACCATCCGGTTCAGAATTCTCTGGCCTGGCAGGCTATTCGCTCCATGCAGCCAACAGCCGGGCAAACGCAGCCTCGTGACCCTGACCGCGGAATAGTTCCTCTTTGTGTACCTCTAGTAGCAGGTGGTATTGTGTTTGGCGTGCTGGCGATGACAATACCGATTGACTTATCTTCCAATGAGCAGTTCACCCTGCTAGATAGTCTGGCGGATTATATAGCCATCGGCCTGGAGAGGGCTCGTGTGGCAGCTACATCAGGGCACAGCGGGGGCATTTCCAAAGCATGACATCCGAAACTCATGGGGACCGGAAAGCTTCATAGCGAGCCGGTTTCTATTGGGCAGAAATAATCCGGCAGTAAAGAAGCCCTGCATCCCCAACTGTTTAAGTGTTTTGCAGGTGGCCATAACCGACGGCTTACTTATGCCGCGAAACACTGGTTCCTCCAGCATTGGTGTGGCAGTCGGGCGCGCTCTCGCGGATATCGGCTCGGAGTACGCCCGACTGTTGAGATGCTCATATTCCTCAGTTGCTCTTCGACTTCTTCCGCCAGCGCAATCTCCCCATGCCTGACCAATGTATCTTCCGCAAATACTTGTATCTTTCTTCTCTATTCATCTTTTCCTCGTCGGTCATTGTTCGCTCCAGTAACATTTTCTTTTGAGTGAACTGTACCGCTTCGGTAACATTTTAGATGAATGAATGCGTACATAACATTCAGACCTGGGGTAGGGTATAATGAGGCTGTGGTAGCCGGTTAGCAGGGGGGATGTTTGGGGGTAGAAGGTATGTAGCCCGGCTCGAATCCATCGGCTGTAAAGTAATTCATCATGTAGGGAATGTCTTGCTCATCAATATCGCGCGGCGGGACACCTATCATTTATCCAAAAGGACAATCTCATGGCAAACATCGATCTTGAATGCGACAAGATCTATCAGATCAAGCTCACACTGCTTGGCAGCGAACCACCCATCTGGCGTCGGCTGAAAGTTCCTGGCGATAGCACTTTCGAAGAACTTCACGGGATCATCCAGGTTAGCTTTGAGTGGGAGAATGCGCACTTACATCAGTTTGTTCTGGGGGACAAGGATGATCCAATCTATATCAGCCACGCCGATTTTGAGCTTGAAGGTACCCGGATCAAGAATCGTAAGGCCATCGAAAAAACAATGACCGATCTGGGATTTGACAGCGACCTGGCAAATATAGATTCTCTGGTTAAATCGAACATGTTGGACGAATGCGTGATTGTGCTGAGAGAAATCGTGTCTCGTGAAGGTGGTAAGCTACTCTATGAATATGATTTTGGCGATAACTGGGAGGTTGAAATCCTGATCGAGAAAATCTTCACTCCTGAGCCGGACGTTGTGTATCCTATATGTGTAGATGGCGCGCGTTCTGCACCGCCTGACGATTGCGGTGGTATTCCCGGTTATGCTGATCTATTAGGAGCTTTGCGCGATCTAAAAAGGGAAGATCACGAGGATGCTGTGGAATGGATCGGCGAAAATTTTGATCCGGAGGAATTTGACATCGAGGCCATTAACGCAGAAATGCTATATTATGATGAATACCTCGTTCCATCGGATGACGACTCCCTCAATGATGACGATGCCCAAATGCTTTCCGAGGAAAAGATTGAGGAAGTTATTGAGATGATCAACGAGCAGACCAAGGCATTTATCCAGGAGGTTGCGCTGTCGGACAACGGCTTTGCTCTGCGTTTCCCCGGTGGTATCCCGTTGGTGAATGTTGTCATTCCGCAATTTGCGACCATGACTTATGCGCAATACCCACAGCTAAAAGTGATTTACGAAATTGGACCGGGCTCAGAGCCTGTCTGGATCCGATTTGCAGGCCCGCTGGAAGATATCCAGGCTGTCAAAGAAATACTCAGGATCGAGTTGTGATAGTGTTGCCCATGGATATAATGTTGCCATTGATGGATATCGGATGCCGGGCATCCCAGCAATAAACAACCTCTAACCCGAGTTTTTTGCCAAAAGAGGATGTTGTCTGCAAGAAGGCATTGAGTATTGTCTCTTTTGCAGATCGAAGGATGCGAGAGACAGGTTGTAGAATCAAAAGAAACCAGGAGATCAGGGTCATGCTTCCTCATTTACGATCGATCGAAAAAGGGATCAAGAACATTGACGGGTATTTGAATCGGGTGAGCAAAGGCTCCAAGCTCGATGAAAACGGGCGCTGCCGGTTGCAGGCAGACCAGGTTGGCATTCATATCGTTGTTGCTCCAGGTCAGGATCTACTGACTTTCAAGGCATATATCAATTTGCTACCTGATCCTGCTACAGGTAAAGTGTTGCCACTCTATTATCACCTGCTGGATATGAGCGATGAGCCGGAGACCGGCCAGGCTTATTTTGCCATCGTCGCCTCGGAAGAGGTGGGGGGGGAACACGATGTGATCAGCGTGGAGTGCAAGCGTCCCATTGTCGATATTAGCTTCGATGAATTCACCGCTTGCCTGCAAGCAGTCAGCTCAGTTGCCAACCAGTGGATGGATCGACTTGAAGAGGAGTTCGATGCACCTAAGGTGCCTTGACATCGCCTGAACATATCTTCTCAATAAACTGGGGTCGTTTTTAGTTCTTGGTGATTAATTCTTGGTTTTTTGACTGCCGACCTGTGATTTGCGCCTAAAAGCTGATCGCTGATCACCAGGAATTAGCTTGAAGTTACCCCCCCCCGGATTGTTGAGAAGATATGTGGCAGACAGGTGTCGGGTGGCTGGAACCCTTTTGAAAAAGATACCGGCTTCTTGGGAAAGAGAGCAAGAAGTTTTTGCCTAAGTTGACGCTTATGGTCAGGGTACGTTTTGTGCTATGGGCAATGCGACTGTTTAATCTTCGTGTCTTCGCAACGAAACATTCACCGGCGCTTATGCGTCTGCCCATATGAATCAAGCGCAGTGCCACAGTGATAGCAGATAGTTTCATACCAGCTGAAGCCGCTCTCGCACTGGCATCGCCACCGCCGCTCTTGCTCGGCCAACCAGCATACCGATCCCTTCTCTCGCAGTGTCTTAAGCTGGTCAAGAATGTCGAGGTGGTGGATGTGGCCATCGTGTTGGAATGCAATGAGTTGCTCGCAGGGAAATTCCGGGCAAACCCCACAATGCGGAATCGCCCGGCTATCTGCGCAGTCTCTGATCCGGCATTGTGAGCAGCCGGGGTGAATGTATAAGGCTATCGAGCGGCAGCCCTGGCAAGTGAATCCCTCTCGCGATTTCCCTTGTTGGCTTGCCTCCTCCAGTAAGTGTCTGCCTTCAGGAAGGCCGGCCCGAAAATGATAGCAGGCCCCACAATAGAGGCCACATGCAGCGAGAAGTAGACGAGAATCCGTCATGTCTGATCCTCTTTTGCTTGATGCTGTCCGGACAACCGGAACAACCATAAGAACCCATTCAGTCTCGGCCAGTCACCGATTGCGGCCTGGACAGAGATCTGATCGGGAAGTCGCGGGCTGTAATACAGATCCACATACAGCGAGACCAGGTCGCTTGCCAGGTAGTTGGCCTTCTCCGACCAGATCTCCCAATCGCCCCATCGTGTTGATCCATGCTGTGCCCGGATGGCCAGCTCCGAGCGCAAAGCCGCGAGGAACTCGTGAGGGGTCTGTGTCACCGAGTGCGCCAACCCCAGCCGTCGACTGGCTGTTAATAGATCCCGGTACAGCGAGGTAATAGCATCCTCTGAAGTATAGCGTCTCCGTTGATGCGTGCGGATGAGTGTTCGCAAGGCTATGCTGCCAACAGCTGCTACGATGATTGATGGGACGGCAATGAACAGCCAGAGCTTCCCTATCAGGTCGACCTGTCTTGGAGTGACTACTTCCTCAAATGCTTCGACGTCTTCCTGCTCGATGATCTCGGCCTCTTCCACCCACCTGCCAACTGCGCCATGCTCGATTGCCTCTCGTGATGCTGTGGGCTCGAAGTTGATCCAGCCTAGATCGGTGAAGTAAATCTGTGTCCAGGAATGCGATTCAGCCATCGTGACCTGGTAGGACAGGTTGACTGGATCATAGGTGCCGGTTGCGTAACCGACAGCCAGCCGTGCCGGCAGCCCGACGCTTCGAGCCATCACTGTCATCGCTGAGGCATAATAGTCGCAATAACCTTTCTCCAGATCGAACAGGAAATAATCCACCACATCCCGCTCGACGGGTGGGGCATCCAGCTCAAGCGTATAGGGATAGTTGTCTCGAAGATACTTTTGTAAAGCCAATGCCTTGTCGTAGGCCGTTGGCGCGTCATCGACTATCTCTTCAGACAGGCTGACCACCCGGCCTGGTATCTCATCCGGGAGAGCCAGATAAGTCTCTTCGACCCAATCCGGGTAACTTTCCGAGGCCGAGCGCAGGTCATCCGGCGTTGCTGAGGGTACCCATGAGAGAACCTCATAAGCCGATTGGGGTATCAGAGCATTCACAGAAATCAAATCGATGCGGAACGGATCGGACCAGAGCCCCTCTGCCGCCTGGATCAACCGTACTGGCCGGCCTGCCGCGTAAATGGCCTGGGTGGATGATTCAAACCAGAAACTCTGCCGTAGTAAGACAAAACCAGGGGGCGGCTCAGGCGATTCCGGCCACAGGGGCGCGGCATCAGGATCGGGTTGTTTGTTCCGGCTTGATAGCCAGCCATGCCCGGTGTATTGGCTATAACTGGTGGCTTGCCAATAGAAATGACCGGCTGAAATGCCTGGCGTCCGGACGGACATCACCGGTGTATCGATAAGCTCAGGGCCGCTTCCCAGCAGGTGCTCACGGGGCCACACACCGGGTGACGGAGCTACACTTCTCGTTATGCCTGACTGTCCTGCTGTTTTTTCTCGGGACGATTCCAACATGTCGCGAACCTGACGATGGAATTCAGGGTCGGTTAACTTGATAGTCAATGCCATTGCCAGGCCGACGATGAGTATGACAGTACTGGTGGACACCAATCGATCGGTGCTAAGCCAATAGGGAAGTGCCTGTTCCCCCCATCGATTCTCCAATCGTTCTTGTGTGTTACTACTGGCCAGTAGCAGCCCAGCGGATAGACAGATAACCAGGTGTTCCCATCCCTTGGCTGTATAGAATATATTGAGTGCCAATATCCCTACGGTTGGCATCAATGCCCACCATATTGAGTGTTGCCGGATCAATACCCACAGTGAGAGAACAGTAACCATCCATACTAACAATCCTAGCAGCGAGCCAAGCAGAATCTGCCCTCCTCCCGACCAACTGGGAGCTAACCTTGGAGGCCAATCGGTTTGGAGATTCCAGATGTAGAGCGATAGACGTTCTGCGGCGGCTCGCCACTCCGGCAAATCGGGTGGCGATGATGCCGGGAGGGGATCTTCCGGCCTGGTGAGAGTCTGGTGTACAACTCTGCCGATTTCGCTGCCGGCCCATTGTCCCATGGCGACCAGCTCACTCACGCCGGGTCGAGCAGGCGGCAGCGCCCGGCTCTGTGTCTGGGCAATCCAAAGGATACCAACGATCATCGCTATGCCGGCCAGAACGGCCGGATGCCGGATGCTCCGGGCCAGCAGTAGCCCGATGCTCAGGCTTCCCAACGCTGCCCCCCACAGCACCTGGTTCGATCTCAGCCATCCTCCGGCCATCAAACTGCCCGGCAGGCAGCCCAACATCACCACGACCAGCAGTACGCCGGCCCCATGGCGTTGAACCCATTCGCTGATGTGCAGCCGCTCGAAGAAACTTTGATCCATGCTTAAGCTGACGCCTCTCATTTATGGGTTTACCTTCGCCGGCGATGATCGAACAACCACTTTGCCCCAGGGCGTGACAATGTAGTCCCAGTCGCCACTGCCTGGGGCGCTGGGACGGGCATCGAGGGTGTGTTGGTACTGGACGAGATGCACAGGTATGCCTATGTTGGCCAGTATAGCTCGCAGCCAGGCTGTTCGCTCCTGGCCAATGGGCAGCATAGGGACATCCGGGTCATCGCCCTTTTTCACTCCGGCTGCATCATGAAGGAGCCCATCCGATGTTGACGGAAAGGTCTCTGCATCCAGCAGCACGATCCCTTTAACGGAAGTCCCCAGATCGAGGTGCATGAGTGCCGTCGGCCAATCTGTGGTAATCGATGGGGTGATGATGATAATCGAGTGACCGTGTGCCAGGAATGATCTGGCTTCGCGAAGGATCTCGCTCAAAGGGATCTCGGCATGGGTTTCCAGAGGAGCCAGTGCTCTCAAGATATGGTTGAGCTGTGCCTTTCCCCGGGCAGGTTGGAGCACTATCCGATCTGGTTTGGATGTGTATAATCCAACGCCTTTTCCCTGTTTCAATAAATGCCAGGCCCAGCTGGCTGTCCAGATGATGGCATATTCCAGCGTCGATTCCTGCCCTTCGCCGACATGAACTGCCGAATCGAGATCTAATACCAGCCAGATGTTGCCACCTTTTTCGTCATCGAATTCCTTGACCAGGAAGTCCTGGTGGCGCATCGACAGCGGCCAATGAATACGCCGGACGGGATCGCCGGGATGATAGTCCCTCACGCCACCAATGATACCTGTCGCGATCAGATTTCTTTGACGGGAAGCAGCCACGCCATGCCCGCCTCCGGGCGGTGCTAAGACGCCCAGGTCATGGAGGATAGGCGGTACGACCAGTACTTCGTGTGCCTGTGGGTACTCGCAAGTGACCTCGAAGATGCCGAACGGGTCGCCAAAACGCACTGTCGTTGGGCCTACACGGAAGACACCTCGCCTGCTGCTGATCGACTTTCGGCTCCATCTGTCGTGGTCAAAACCGCTGATACTTCGTACGACTGATGCGTCGTAACCGGGCAGATTGGAGTGGTCGATAATCTCGGCAGTCAGGAGCGGCAGCAGAAAACCATTTTGCAAGACAAAGGTCTCCTCCAACCGGTCGCCGATCTGTGCCCAGGTATGGAGCAGGCGGCGGTCGAAGCGAGTCAGCCGTGCGCCTTGGATGGCCCACCAGGCGCAGATCGCGACCAGCAGCACCATTGCGACCAGCATGACGATCCATACTCTGGCGGGGAAAAATATCAACAGGACAATCTGCGCGACTGCCATGACCAGCGGAATACGCTCGGTCAGCCTGACAGTGCTTTCGTGATGATCCCCTTGATAGTGGTAGATAACACCACCAACCGTGAACATGTTTTTGGCTACCTGGCTCAGGAAGGCGCTGCGTTGGTGTAGCATCAGGTGTTCCTTGGAGAAATTGCCAGCAGGCAAGGAGTTTGCCATTATTTCACTCAGAGTGCAAACTGTTCTGTGGGGGATGATAGTCGGGTTGTTTCATTTTGTCTAATCGCCCAAAGCACGGCAGAATTCTTTTGTGTTTGGCCTTTGATTCCTTGGCTGAGAACCACTCACAGCAGGTCGTGCTCCCGCCACCGAAAAATTATCGGCTCAACGCGGAATAGTGGGAAAAGCCGGGAGAAACCGGGTTTTTATCTCACCGGGAACGGCCAATGGATGACGGAAAAACCCGGTTTCTTAACCTACCCCCAGTTTTCCGCGTTGAGCCAAATTATCTTCCGTGGAGTTTCTCGATGCCTGATAAAGAAGGTGATTACTACACAGCAGAAGGGTATTACGTTCCACCACGCCGGAGACCGGGAACGGATGCCGGATATTTGGAGGTTATGGCGCAGGCTATCTTCCAGGCTGGTTTTAGTTGGGAGGTTGTGCGCAACAAATGGCCGAACTTCTGCAAGGCATTCGATGAGTTTACCATCGATGCTGTTGCGGCCTACAGCCCTGATGATCTCGACCGTCTGGTGGCCGACAAGGGGATTATTCGCAATGCTCGCAAGATCGAGGCCGTGATCGAGAATGCCCGGGTGATGCGACACCTGATCCGGGAGCACGGATCCTTTCACGCTTATCTGCGCTCGTTGGACGAACTACCTTATCACAAGCGACGCAACAAGCTGGCCAGGCAGTTCAAGTGGCTAGGCCGAACAGGAGTTTTTGTGATGTTATGGTGTGTGGGCGAAGAGGTTCCGGATTGGGAAGATCGATAGACAAGCCGGCGCGTCAGGCTCTTCAACGCTTCCTGGTCCGGACGTTATACCGCTGCAATGCCTCCATGCCGACTATTGTCAGCTCACCGAAGTGATGGGGATACCGCAGCCCTGTAATCATGGCGCGGGTGGCGTAGACGATGGCGCCTCGGCGTACGTCGGGCCCTTGCTGTATTCCCCAGGTTGCCATACGTTGAGCCAGTGTCTCGTCATCCTCATCTGTCTCACGGGGAAAGAGATCGAGCAAGGCTGAGATGGCTTCGATGGCGCGATGTTCGTCAGGCGCAAATGTGCTCATAGTTACAACTGGCTGCTGCTGTGTAGGAGCGGGTCTCAGACCCGCCCCTACGGTTTAGGCATGAGAATTTATTCATAGTCCTTATTGCAGGCTCGACTGGAGAAGTGGTTTAATCGCTATTCCTTACCGTACTGTTCCGGATACCTTCATGGTCTCACTTTCCAACGAGATCATCTTGATCGTGACTTTGCTGAGCAGCTCGCTCTTTGCTCCGGTCAGGGCCGTCTGGGTAGCATCGCCCATCGCTGCTGTCAGACCGTTGGGGATTTGCAGTGAGCCAAACTGGGCGCCTAGCGGGTTGAGCTTGAAGACACCTAAAGTGCCATCGATGGTTGGTTGGCACGTCAGTGTCCCGGCACCGTAGTTGTCAGCTGTATCGACAATCGCCACATCCAGCCGGAGCTGTCCTGAGCCGATAGTTGTACTGCCCCCCTTAACCGTATCGCTCCAGCCACCGAGCTGCAAGGTTGCGATGACGAAATCGGCAACTTGTTGCTGTGTCGCATAGATGGTGAACTCCGATCCGCTTGCGAGCCCATAGACCTGGCCCCAGGCGTGGACCAACGTGTCACCGGTTTCGATGAGATTGTACAGGTTGGGCGGAGGGGTTGGCTCAGGTGTCAACATTGCCAGAGGTGTGCCAATAATCCCGCCACTACCGGCGATCTGCGTTGCACTGGCGTTAAAGGTGGCCATATTGGCGTCAAGCCTGCTATTGCAACCACCCGTCGAGGCCAGTATGAAGCTCAGGACGGCAGCCGGAATAAGATAGTGTTTTCTCATGTTCTCCTCACTCTTGTAACCCTTGGTGCAAGTCGATTTTCCATACTATAACTGATCTGAGGCGGTATGCAAGCTTTGAAAGCTTGACAGGTGAACCTCATCGCGCAGATTGTCTTTAGCAGATGCTTGCTCATGGCATCAACTCTGCCAGCGAACGAATGATCCGATCCGGCTTTACGATGCTCGATTGGAGCAGCCCGGCGCCTTCGAGATCGATCCAGATGCCCGTAATCCCAACCTGCTGCGCGCCTGCCACATCCCATTCCAGGTTATCTCCGACCATCCAGGCTTCGTCAGGACCGACCTTCATCTGCTCCAGAGCGTGAAGGTAGATGCGTTGGTCCGGCTTGCCCACACCAAACTCTTCTTCGATCAGAATGATCTCGAAGAAGGAGGACAATCCATATTTGTCGATTTTTCGGCGCTGGGAGATGGCATTGCCGTTGGTGAGCAGCGCCAGACGAGACCCCCGGTCTCGCAAGCGATGCAGCGTGTCGATTGCCCCCGGAAAGGGTTCGATGGCTGCCTCGCGCAGCGTCGAATAGCGATCGGCGAGTTGGTAGGCAATGTCGCGCCTGTCTATCCCCAATCGCCGGAGCGCCTCTTCGACGATCTCACGCCGTGCCAATTCCAATTGCAGGCGTCCCCGGCGGTGGCGGTCAGCATCGTTCCAATACCACGAGCTGTAGGCGCGGATGGCGGCATTGAGCGCATCAGATGTGAAGGGCATGAGTTGGGGAGCATATGTCTCGCAGGCTTCCCGCCAACAGCAGTCGACACTCCCTGTAGCATTCAGGATAGTATCATCCATGTCCAGAAAAATGGCAGAAGGCAGTTGTAAGATCATCTTGTTGCAGTGCTCCCGGAAAGTTTTCGCCCTTTCACAAAAGGTAAATGGGTAATGGCGCGAAGCGTGCCCTGTGTTACCCTACCCTTTTACCTTTTTGCTTGTCGGCCGATCACGATCTGATCTCAAACAGATCACGATCTGTTGCAAGGTGTTAGCGGTCAATATACAAGAACGCAAGTGATAAGCTGGCCACTTTTTCATCATTCATTTCATAAGATCAGCCGTCGGGTGTATCGCTACCTGCGTCTTCCGGCTTCTCAATTGGCCGCGCAGTGACATCCCAGACAATGATAGTCCCATCCAACGAGCCCGATGCCAACGACAGGCTGTCCGGGCTGAAAGCGATGGTCTGAACCTCATCGGTATGGGTGGCATAGCGACTGACACGTGAGCCAACAGCAGCATCCCAGAGAATGACCTTGCCGGGTACGCCGAAATAGCAGGCTTTGCATTCCCTGAAAAATGGATTCTTACCATATGCGGCAGCAATATAGATGCCGTCCGGCGACCAATCCACGTCTACATAGCCCATCTCATGGTATTCTTCGCCATACTCCTCAATGTTGCCATACAGCCAACGAACCAATTTGCCGTCGGCCACGTTCCAGATGCCCAGCGTATCCACGTTAAATCCGGCGACGATCTCTCTCCCGTTGGGTGACCAGGCCACACTGTAGGGGAGCCCCAGGATTCCTTTCAGCGTAGCAACCATCTCGTTTGATTGGACATCCCAGACCAGCACTTCTCCGGAAGGGGATTTGGCCTCCGGATGCTCCCGATCGTAGCCGGTGTACCAGATGGCGTCCTCTGGGATGGTAGCCACCGCGATCTTTGTCCCGTCAGGTGACCATCTCAAGGCACTGGGGATGACTTTATCGAGGGTGACGGTGTGTATTTTTTCACCACTCGATGTAAGCAGCACATCGACCTGCCTATCATGCGCGCTTGCCAGCATCGCGCCATCAGGGCTGTAGGTCAGGAATCCGGATAGCGCCGGACTGCTCTCTACCGACAGGTCGCGGGTATCGATAAAAAGTCCTCCGGATGTTTCCGAGCTAATGGCCAGGGTGGAGCTGCCGGGCATCCAGTCTATAGTGGTAAGATTAACATGACTTTCAAGCCCCAGCTCTTCCATGCCGAGCAGAGTGCGCGCGGCAGATGATGCGATATCCCAGACGGCCACGCCGGGCACCTCCCACCACCCCATCGCCCCGGCTATCGATTTCCCGTCCGGCGACCAGGCAATATCGATAATGGATGATGTTCCCTGGTAGACTGCGGCCTGCCTGGCCATTGCTCCATCGATGTTCCAGACGACGAGTGTGTTGTGATCGCTGGGATCATATGTATAGTAGAGATGACCGATGACCTGGTTGCTGCCGGCGTCGAACCCGACCAGTCGCTCGCTGTTGGAGATAGAGCACAACTCTTTGCCGGTGGCTGCTTCGCGCACAACGCTGCGCGTCGACACAATAGAGCTGGTGGTAACAAACCGCGCACTGTCCGGAGACCACAAAATCGCCTCTTCTGCTTCCTGGAGTGTGTATTTTTCTTCAAGAGTTGCACTATCCCATACACGCACCGGCGCGACGAGCTCTCCCCCTTCGTGAGTGGCATTGACAGAAGTTGCAAACATCGAACCGTCCGGCGACCATGTGATATACTGGGCTCCGGTGAAATCTTTGAGAACGTCACCTGTTTCGACATCCCAGAGATATAAATCGCCAAAAGATGTTGTTGCTAACCACTTACTATCAGGTGACCATGCGATGGTTGTCCGGCCCTGGCCGTCACCCTTGGCTGGCGACAATGTACGCAGCATCTCGCCTGTTTTTACGTTCCAGATGGCCAGTGTTTCGCCGTCACCTTTGTGACTATCCGAGATTGTCCAGGCGTAGGTAGCAGCGACAAGTTGCGCGTCCGGGCTGAAGGAAATGGTGATCTGGTTGTAACCGGGTACGTCCGGCGGCAGCGCGGCGCGCAGACTCTCCGGCAGTTCCAGTCGATGAATCTCCAGGCCGGTATGCGCTTCAAGAAGGAGAATCGATGAGTCTGACCCGGGTGTTGCAATAATAAATCCCTTCGGAGACCACTTCGACGTGGGCGGCAAAGCCAGGGTTGTTGCCAGTGTTCGTCTACCTGTTTGTATATCCCAAATATATCTCCCAATGGCAATCTGCTCTCCACCCAACAACCAGGTAACCTCTCCACCCGGCCTGGCCTGATTCCACATTGGCTCCAGCGTCGCAAAATCATATACCTGGGCTTCCTTGTCTGACCAGACAGCAAAATATCTCCCATCCGGCGAGACCGACGTCGAGATACGCCCAACGCCTAACATGGCCACCGCTCCCTCCGGGAGAATCCCCGAATAGGACAACGGCAAAGCAATATCGGACAAATCCTTGTCGGGCGCCGGCGTGGGGGAAGAGGATATTGGAATCACTGCCTGAGCGTTGCTCTGTGTGGACATAGGCTGGCGAGGTTGAGGGCTGACCGGAATACAGGCTGATACCATCATGCTCATCAGGATGGCCGGCAGTAGTCCGGCATACGGTTTCAGGTTCATCTTTCTTTCTCCAGATGTCAAATAACGCCCGAAAGTGTGCATCGTTAACGGCCAAAGTGTACCCCCCTGAAGGCCGAACTCGCTGCTCCAAAAAGGAACTCACAACAGTGTTAGGACTCTAACTGAGGGATGTGCTGGGGAGGAGCATATGATCCTCCCCGGCACACGGGTTTTCCTCTCTGAACCGTCTGAGATAAACAACACCATCAGCCGCTCTCCTGGGAAGAAGAAACACTCAGAGGCAAGCTGCTTCCATGCCGAAGCTGGGCACGGCGGGCGCGATAGTGTTGGATGCGTTTGCCGGGTGTCTGGGGTGCCATCACACGCTCGCCACAGATGCGACAGACGAAAGTCGTCTTTTCGCCCGGGTAGGTGAGCGAGACCCAGTCGCGGACATACTCGGTGGTTGTCCCCAACACGGTGACGCTGATCAAGTCACCATCACCATTATACCCCGACGTGGCGACCGTCTGCCCGCTCACCTTCAGCTCGATCAGGCGATTGGCGGCAGCGTAAATGTACTCGTATTGGCCATCGTTGGTGAGATTGCCGTAGGCGTCGTGCTGATAGGCAAACTGGGTCTCGTTGGGATCGCACAGATTGTTGGTGTTGGCATCGGTGCAGGCGGTGGCGACCTGGTTGGCCCCGTTGTAAGCGTAGAGCGTCGTGCCGGTATCGGGGCGGATCATCTTGAGGATGTTGCCCGCGTCGTCATAGAAGTACCGCGGAGCCCACCCGATCGAAGCAGGCATAGGTGACGCGCGAGAGGTTATCGTACTAATAGGACCAATGTGCCTCACCGCCATAGGGCGGCACCGGGACGACCGTAGCCGCCACACAAGTCGAGAACTCCGAGGTGCTGCCGCCGGGATCGGTAGCCGTAGCAGTAACCGACCAGCCCTCCGGCGCCGCGCCCGATACCAGGATCGAGAAGGTCGCGTTGTCGTCAGCCCCGGTCGTCGCATCGCCGGGCCCATTGTGTGATTGAGTGATTGGATCGCTGACCCATCGGCGGCGTTGAGAGACAGAGGCTGTTGTTAAGGTGCGAGGTTCATTCTAGTACATGCTGGCGGAAGTTCTTCCGCAATGAGTTGCGTGCAGTGGAATTCATAAGATTGCGGAAGTATTTCCGCCGTGCAGTAC
>JAFGLD010000008.1 GCA_016928235.1 Anaerolineae bacterium
CTCGCTCCCACGTTTGTGAGGTGGACCCATGTCTTGCCCGCGCAAGATAGAATCCATAAACGTGGAAGTGGATTCCCGCTTTCGCGGTAATGACAATGACCCGGACTGTGTGCTCATAGCAAGTTATGCGGTAGTGTCAAAAAACTAAGAACTAAAAACGGCCCTAAGTTATTGAGAAGATACTGTCGTCGTTCATTTCGTCTATCTACATCGACGTGCGAGTCGCGTTTTTGGTGTATCGGGTTTCAAAATTGCCTGCCGGGTGCGTAATACAATGTGTTCTCTGTTACTCGTCATGGGGTCGAATCTTAACGAGATCAAGCCGAGGGTCATCAGCCTGAGCCGGAAGTAGTGCTGCATTGCCGATCGGCTTTGATGTAATACGCGATCTACTCTGATGCCGAGCCAATGCGCAGAATGTTGGGCGGACTCAACTTGGAAAAGAATCGGCTGCTATTCAACAGCGCGGCCAGCGCGGAAAACAGATTCTTCTTAGCTCAACTTTGTGACTATCTGACTGAACGTTTATGAAGGGTTACGCGAAGGAATAGAATTTTTACCCATCCATCACGATCAAATAGCGATAGTCGAAAAGCCGCGACCACCGATATGATGTCATTCCCGCGAAATGCCTGCCCCCACGAAAGCTTGGGACGGGAATCTACAGGTGTGGAGAGTGGTTCCCAACGTGCAAAGTCGAGCTTAGAGGCTGTTGATGGCTAAGAGCGGCACCAGGGAAAGGCTCCTTTGCCCTGAAATCACATGGGAAAACGATGTCTCAGGTACTTTCCAGTTTGATGTCGTCCTATAATCGTCACCCAGGGTTCCTCTATCCATCCTAAAATCATCTCAGAGTTATCTCATAATCACCCTGGCCATTCATGAAAGGATCAGGCCCGGATTGCCATCTGAATCAATGGGGTATCACGTTTTTGAACATTTCCGACCTCATATCCTGGTTGAACATGGCGATTTGCCCCTGCCTATCTCCCACTGTTTTGAGGAGACCCCAATTTCTTTGCTACCCAGTCCACAATGCACTTGGCGACCGCTTCTTTGCTCATTAGCGGCAGCTCATCGACTTCCTTCGGTGTGATGAAGACCACCCGGTTGGTATCGACTGCGAAACCGGCATCACCGGCAGTGATGTCGTTGGCGACGATCAGGTTGAGCTTCTTGCGGGCCAGCTTCTCCTGCGCGTGGGCGATCAGATCGTCCGACTCGGCGGCAAAACCAACTGCCACAGTTGGTCTATGCGCCTGCTGCGAGACTTCGTACAAGATATCGGGGTTCTCTATCAGGTCGATTGGCGCAGGTGCTTGTTCGCGCTTCTTCTTAATTTTGTGATTGGCCATCTCTGCCGGGCGGAAATCGGCGACGGCGGCAGCCATGATCAGAGCATCGGCGGGAGCGTCGCCCGTGGCATGGGCCAACACCGCGTCGCGCATCGAGCGGGTATCGGTAACATCGACGCGCAGTGCGCCGATAGGAGCCGGCAGGCTGACCGGCCCAGCGATCAACGTCACCTCGGCCCCTGCGTCGACTGCTGCCTGAGCGATGGCGAAACCCTGCTTGCCGGATGAGTAGTTGGTCAGATAGCGTACCGGGTCGAGCGGCTCGCGGGTCGGCCCGGCGGTGATCACCACGCGCCGCCCCGCCAATGGCCCACTCATTCCCAGCACGCGGCGGCAATGGCCGACGATCTCCTCTGAATCGATGAATCGGCCCAGCCCCTCCAGCCCGGAGGCCATCCGCCCGATCCCCGGCCCGGCAAAGTGTACACCTCGTGCGCGCAGGATGTCGATGTTGGCCTGGGTGGTCGGGTTCTCATACATGCCGACATCCATGGCCGGTGCAACCAGGATCGGGCAGTTGGCAGCCAGCGTGGTGACGCTGAGTAGATCGTCGGCCAGTCCATAGGCAATCCTGGCCATGGTGTTGGCAGTGATGGGAGCGATCAGCAGCAAATCGGCCCCGTGCCCCAACCCCACGTGCGCGATATGCGTCCCCAATCCACCGGAGGTATCGGTCTGCCACATGGTGGTGTAGGCCAGTCGCCCGGTGAGCGATTGGAAGACGAGCGGCAACACAAAGCGCGTGGCTGCCTCGGTCATGATGACATCGACCAGCGCGCCGTGTTGGGTCAGTTGACTGGCGAGTGCGCAGGCCTTATAGGCCGCAATCGAGCCGGTGACGCCGAGGATGATGTGTTTGTTGGTCAGGATGGATTCGGATGGCATGTGTTTTTCTCTCAATCGTGTTGTCGCGCTGGTTACAGATACAACAACCAACCATGTCATTCTGAAACAGGATGCAGCGATTGCCCAATCAATCGATATCGCTTGCGCCACTCCTTGCCAAATCGTAAGTCGACAATATCAACGATGATCACTGCATCCTCGATAGCTATTTCTTCCACGGCAACTCTGTCGCCCACGCATACAGTGGACGATTGGAGTGGTCGCCCATAATGGTTCAGAACACTTACCAGGAACAGAAATTTCCCGCTGCCTCCATTGTCGTTGATGATGAGGATTGCGTAATCTCGATCGCCATCCTGATCCAAATCTCCACTGGCGTATGGCTCGACAAACTCAAATGAGATGTTACCAAGGCTATTCCAGGATGGGCCATTCTCGAACCGGACACGTGTTGACCAAACACCTACATGAAATACAGTATCCGAACGCACATCGTGCAGCGAGATTTCCTTCTCCCTGTCCAACTGCCACAACACCAATATGGCCATGCAAGAAATGATAAAAACACCTATGGAGCAGCTTCTAGTTTTCATTGATCACGTTGCGCTGGTTACGGATATTCATCTGTAACCGGTAGGATGCAGAGTTTTGGGTCCCGCGGCCGCGTGCTAGACTTCGGAAGTCGTGGGCTACGTCCCAAAGACTTCCGAAGTCTGAAAGCCGACACATATCTTACGTCTTGGCCATGCTGCCCGATGGATATCCGGCTAGTATAGGTTACGGATGGATATCCGGCTAGTATGGGTTACGGATGGATATCCGTAACCAGCAGAACTACAGAGAAGCTCTCCTATTCGCATCGACGATGCCAACTGTGCTTCAGCCCATCGATCACAACACCAGATACATCACAAGCAGCAGCCCGCCAACGATCATGAAACCCAGGTAAAGATTGCTCAATCCTGCCCAGATCGTCACGTTAATCAACCAGGCGAGGCCATACACGATGAAAGAAAACAAGAAAATCAATATACGATCTAGCCATTTGACCTTTGACCATAAGTAAGCACCCCACAAGATAATGGCCAGCGCAGCCAATGTTATAGATGTACTGTACCCCAGCGCGCTCCTGAAGCTGTTCGGGCTACGGATGATACAATCGGCGGCAAACATATGCTCTGGATCGAAAGAAATGTAGTCAGCGTTGGGTGGAGTAATAGCTTCGACATGCATGTACCACGATTCCTCTCTCCATCCTGACTTATCCAGATCTATAAGACGGACAAGGCAAGAGGCAGTTTTTTCGCCGCCAGATTGGATAGTTATCTCTTGATGGCACAACTCGTTTGATGCGTAACTGACGTTTATGGGAGGCTGTTCCATTTGTACCAGGTAAGTGCGCTCTCTATCTGGCAGATTGGAAATAGTCGCTGTGATAGTTTTTGTCTCACCGGCGGAGAGGGAAAGCGGGCAACTAAGCCCAGCCAGGGGCAGGGGTGAAGCAAAAACAGTAAAAAAAGCTCCATTCAGGAAATCCACAACAAAGGGAACACCGAGCACCAGCGCGACGCAACCCCAGATACCCACTGTGGTTATCAAACCAGTCATTCCCAGTCGTTCTAGAAACTGTCTCACTGCGTTGCTCCTTGGCCTCCATTCTACACCCATCCCCCCAACGAGCCAGCCGATCTAGGGTATACTGTAGGGAGCTTTCAGCTATCAGCATTCAGCAAGCAGCTTCACTACCGGACACTTTTTGAAAAAAGAGGTTGTCACACATAATAGGTTGTAAAAAAAGAAAGAATCAACCTGATGAGTGACAACCATAGACGATATTGTGCCATAAAAGACGCCTTGAGGCGACTGAAGGACAAAGAGCCGCAAGGGAATCTGGCGCGACATCTGAATACGTTGGCAGCATTGGTAGTGGGATAGTAGCACCAATCTGCCTGAGATAGCCAAAAAGGTGCCCGACGCAAACTTGCCGGAAAGTCGGACGAAACGCTATTCGCGGTGGATAAACAATAAGCGCATTGATTTCGAGACCTATTACCTGCCTTATGCGAAAGCGTTACTGGAAAGCCTGGCAAGCGGGCCTCTAGTATTGATCATGGACGGTAGCGAGGTGGAGCGTCGGTGCATGTGCCTGATGGTGAGTGTGGTGTACAGCTTGCCGATCGCCTGGCTGGTTGTCAAAGGTAACAAGAGGCATCTGCCAAAAAATCTGCATGTCGATTTGTTGAAACAGGTACACGCCCTCATTCCGGAGGACACACAGGTCATTTTCTTGAGCGATGGCGAGTTTGACGGCACAACCTTGCAGGCCACCATCGAAGACTATGGATGGAAGTACGCCTGTCGCACTGCCAAGAATACCATTCTGACTGCTGAAGAAGAGGCCTTTGCCTTTGAAGATGTCGGTGTCCAGCCCGGAGAGATAATCAGTCTCCCCGATGTTGGCTTCACTCACGATAACTATGGGCCTGTTCATGCTGTTTCCTGGTGGCGCAAAGGCTATCAGGAGCCTATCTATCTGGTGTCCAACATGGAGTTGGCAAAAGAGGTCTGCTACTGGTACAAGAGACGATTTCACATTGAGACCTTCTTTTCCGATCAGAAAAGTCGTGGCTTCAATCTCCATAAGAGCCATCTTTCTGATCCCATACGTCTCGCTCGTCTCTTGATCGCTGTCTGCCTGGCCTATCTGTGGATCGTTTTCCTGGGTACTTTAGCTATGCAGACCGGCTTGCATAAGATTATCCATCGCCATGACCGTTGCGATATCAGCTTGTTCCAGATGGGTCTGCGGACTTTGGAACACTTTCTTAACCATGGCCTGCCTATCCCTGTCGCTTTTCATATGTTGGCTTGCCCCTTGGTAAAAAGTGTCCGGTAGTGAACAATCAGCTTACTCTGACAAACACATCAAGATGGGCAGAAATGACACATCGAGCCTGTAGGCTGACCGCTGAAAGCTGACATCTGACCACTCAATCCACATCGGAGGGATGACTTATGGCGATCTACATGACAGCTCAGTTCAGCGTGCGGAGAGAGTCGGTGGAGAGGTGCCAACAGGCCATAACCGATCTCGTCGATCACATCACTCGTAATGAGCCGGAAACTCGCATGTACATCTCGATGCAAGAAGTGGAGCATCAGACGAACTTTCTGCACTTTTTTATCTTCGAGAATGAAAACGCGGAAGCCCGTCACGCCCAATCAGAAGCCTTGAGGCTTTTCACCGAGGTCATTCAATCGGAGTGCCTGGAGCCGGTCGTGTTCACCACCTATACCCTGGTCGCCTCGACCGAGGAGTAGGTGATCGGTTTGCCAGAATCTACAAGGCCCGTTCTTTGGGGGAACGAGCCTTGTAGATTCTGGGTAGGTAGCTTCACCGTGCGGGAAGACTCACTTCTTGATGAATTGATCGATACCTTCTTCGCGCCAGACTTTCAGGGTCTGCTGATCTTTTGGATCGATGGGGCGCCCCAGGGCATCAACAGGGTGGTTGTACTTCTCCTGGAGTTTTTCCCAGTTCGTCTTGATTTTCGGATCGATTGACATAAATAACCTCCTGAGACTCGCTGTTTTGTTTGTTTATAGCTACCTGTAAATCTCTCACACTTAAGACAATACCACATCCTATGACGATAAAAGGTAAAAGAACGTTACAAATTCGGCGAGTTACAGTTTTGTAACTTTTATATAGGGGAGATTGAATGCTGAGGCTCTGGTTCTGTTGACATTTGAAGCCCCTTTTTGCCGTATAACCATCAACAGAACCTAATGATTCATCAATGGGGTGGCGTTTTAGTTGGTAAAGCACACGACGTCGGAACACTACGCCAACACAGCTCGCTGCCCGTGACACAAACCCGAAAGGTCTAAGAACTAACCTCGATCTGATACCCCGTCTGCTCCTCAATCGCCGCACTGACTTTGGCAACCTCGTCCGGGTCAGGCTCGGTGGTGAGAGCGACGCTGATCGCGCAGCGGTCGACGTGGATGCCGGGGCCTTTGCGGATCGACCAGCCCGCGTCACGCATGAGCTGCTGCGCCACCTGGAGGATCTGCTGCTGGTTGGGGTGCGGGTGGATGCTGAGCGGGTAGCCGGTCTGCTCGGCCAGCCCACCGATCATCCCCAAATAGCGCTCGCCAACCTGCGGCGAGATAAAGGTCAGCACGATCCCCCCGCCCTTCAGGCTGGTCTTGTATAGCCCGTAGGGCTCCAACGCATCGCGAATGACGCCATAGGCGGCATTGATCTCCATCTGCTCGCCTGATGGCACGGCCACCGGCTCCGGCGCTGCCGCCTGCCCGATGACCGGCTCACCCGGCCGCAAGACCCTCAGCCGGAAGCCGGTCAGCTCCCGGTAAGCCTGCTCGACGGGGGTGAAATCGCCCGGCGCGTCGACCTCC
>JAFGLD010000136.1 GCA_016928235.1 Anaerolineae bacterium
AATCGATTACGTATTCACATATTTACCTGTTTACATATTTACTCACCCCATATGATTGCCAGTCGAAAACTTTCCTGGAGATCTATAGTTATGCCATTTTTTACCAATTGCTGACTGCTAACAGAAAGGAATAGTAACATGCTTCCTCCCATCTTCCCGATCTACATCCCCTGGCTGGCTCAGTTCCATCCTTATGCTACCTTGATGTGGTTTGGCGGTGTCGTCTGCTTGTGGCTGACTCGCTACACACACCAGCTAGGCAGGCGGCTGGGTGGATGGGGCTATTACGCTTTCTCGATTTTGATCCGACCGATCGGCGTGCTGCTCATTGCCCTGGGCTGGATGGCTCTTTATGCGCCGCAAAACGCCGTCGATGTTCCCGGCTACCGCTACGGCTGGCTGCCGAGAGGCGAATGGGTCGAAGTCCTCGGCGTGATCGCCATCCTGCTGTTCTTTGCGTTCGGCATGTGGAGTGTAATCATCCTTGGGATGCGGAAGTCTTTCCTTTTCCGACATTATGAAGATCGGCTGGTCACCCATGGGCCATACAGCCTGGTGCGCCACCCTCAGTTTCTTTCTGCCATTGGGATCTCGCTTTTCAGCATCACGCTTTACGATCCTGATCAGTTCTTTGGCGGATCGGTCAATTATGAATCGCTGCCGCTGAACTGTCTGTTGTTTGCTTGCTCCCTGTGGGTGCTTTCGATCATCGAAGAAAGGGAGCTGCGCCAGCATTTTGGGGAAGAATATATCGAATACGCCAAACGGGTGCCCCGGTTGTTTCCCAATTGAGCCGATTGATGTTGTCTTCCTGTCACTTATACTCGATGATCGCGTTTTTAACATTGACGGGTGATCCGTGATCAGTTTTCAGTGATCAGTTTAAAATCACAGCTTGAAGAGCGCAGGCCACGAGGAATGTATGGCCAAAAAACTGATCACCACGATTGTTGTTCAATCGTCGATCACTGACATCCGATCATCTGTACTGCACAGACCAAAAACTTGATCATCGAGTTTTACCCGTTCACCTTTTGCAATCAGGTGAAAACTTTTCCGGAGAACGCTATCCGATTCGAGAGATCGTCCCAATCGATGCCTTCCGGTGGGATGGCGTCCGCTCCCTCGCGGATCAGCCCGTCGCAGCCTGCGTCGCTGCCCGCCACAGCAAATACGGCCCGCTTTTGCTGCCAGGCACGGTGAGCCGTGCTGACACTGCCGCCGTCGGTCTGCGCTTCGACGACGATCACCGCCCGGCTCAAACCGCTGGTGATACGGTTGCGGGCCATCAGGTTCTGGGGGCTGACGCTGACCTGAGGATGCACCTCAGCCAGCAGCGCGCCGGAGCAGATGATGCGCTCGGCAAGCTTTGTGTTGGCTGGCGGGTAAAGCCGATCCAGCCCTGAGCCCAACACAGCTAATGTCCTGGCGCCGGCCTCTAAAGCGCCCATGTGCGATGCCGTATCGATTCCCAGAGCCAGTCCGCTGACAATCGTCCAACCTCGTGTCCCCAGCTCATAAGCGAGCCGGCGCGCCAGCGCCAACCCCCGCGAGCTGGGTTGGCGCGTGCCTACCAACGCGACGGCCCGGGCATCATCTGCCACAACTTCGCCGCGCGTGAACAGGACAGGAGGAGCATCGTCACAATGGAGCAAGTTGGCCGGATAGGCCGCATCTTCCCACGTCAGGACGGTGATTCCTCGCGCCGCCAGGGCTTTCAATTTGCCGTCGATTTCAGAGAGGTTAATCTGAGAGATGGCTGTGGCCGTCTGTGAGCCGACACGCTGAACCTGCGTCAACTGGTCCGGCGTGGCCTCGAAGATGGCTTCCAGGCTGCCGAAATGGGACAACAACCGAGTGATCGTTTTCCCGCCAACACGCGCGCCGGTCGATAACGCTACCCAGTGCGCCTTGCTCATGTGGCTTCTTGCCCGGTCAGGGCAAGCTTGAGGTAGAGTACCAGCTCAGGGCCATCTCCAAGGTCAAGCTCGATACGCTGTTTGATCTCGAAGCCAAGCCGTTGGTAGAGCGCCAGCGCGCGTGTGTTGTTCTCTGCTACGCCGATCTCGACTTCCTGGAACCCTTGCTGTTGGGCAATATCGAGCAGACCGGATATCAAGGCTGTTCCGATGCCCTGGCTGCGGCAGCAGACACTCACAACCAGGTCGCTGATCTCGGCGCCCCTGGTCCAGCTTGATAGCTGCCCAAATCCCACCGGCCGGTCACCTTGCAGGGCTGTCAGTGCCCAGGCGCGTTGTTGCTCGCAGCGCCTGACAATGTTTGAAAGCAGATCGAGAAGATGGTCGAAGGGTACTTCCGGCCAGCAGGCTTCATGGAGTGCCTGAATCTGGCTTAAGTCAAAAGGAAGCAGTGTTAGCTCTAGTATGGATGTCATGGTGTTTGTTCTTGGTTGTCATACCTGGCTATGGTTTCACGCCGGCACTGGTACGTGCTGTTCACTCCCCATCATTCTAAATCAATAACATGGCATCGCCAAACGAGTAGAAACGGTATCCTGACTGCCGCGCTACCTGGTAGGCGTCTAAAATCGTTTCACGCCCTGCAAAAGCGCTGACCAGGGCCAGCAGCGTCGAACGCGGCAGGTGAAAATTGGTGATCAGGGCGTCGACGACCCGGAAACGGTAGCCGGGCCGGATGAACAGGCTGGTTGCTTCATCGATCGGCACAACAGGCTTCCAGGGACACGCATCTCTTTCTTCGATATACGGATCAGCGATCCCGGCACTGCACAGGCCGGCAGTTTCGAGCACCCGCACACTGGTCGTTCCCACTGCAACGATGCGCCCCCTGGCCAGTTTGGTCTCGTTGATCATGGCAGCGGAATCGGCCGGAAGGACGGCCTGCTCGGTATGGATCTGATGATCCTCGATCTGTTCCTCTCGGACCGGCTGAAAGGTATCCAGGCCGATGTGGAGCGTGCAGTACGCCATTCGTACACCCTGATCGCGCAGCGCGATGAGCAGCTCCGGTGTAAAGTGCAGACCGGCCGTCGGCGCGGCAGCCGACCCCGGCTCTTGGGAATAGATTGTCTGGTAGCGTTCGGGATCGGTAAGCGGCGAATGGATGTAAGGGGGGAGTGGCACCTCGCCCAGCTGCCCAAGCAGCGGCGAGAGAGGCGCGTCGAAGCGCACAATCCGCTCGGCTTCTTCACCCTCGCCGATCACCACGCCTTCGATGCCGGCGCCACCCGCCCCCTCGAAAGCCAGCCGGTTCCCTTCCCTGACATGCTTACCTCCGATCAACCCCCGCCAGGTTTGTTCCCCCTCCCGTCGCAGCAGCAGGAACTCGACCCGGCCGCCAGTGGGGACTTTCCGTCCGCGCAGCCGGGCCGGGATGACGCGCGTCCGGTTAAAGACGAGCAGGTCGCCGGGGCGGAGATAACTGCCGATATCCCCAAAGCGATGATGCTCAATGCCGCCGCTTGCGCGGTCCAGCACCAGCAGCCGCGAGGCATCGCGTGGATCAATGGGCGTCTGGGCAATCTGCTCAGGCGGGAGATAATAATCAAAATCAGAGGTTTTCATTAGAATTCTTCATCGAGCGCGCTGTTCAGGAGTTCCAGCTCATTTTGCCTATCGCTTCCCACAACCCATTCAGATAAGTTATCCCCAGGGCGCGATCGTATAACCCGTATCCCGGGCGTGCCTTTTCACCCCAGATCATCCGGCCGTGATCAGGACGCAGGTAGCCGGTAAAATCGATGTCGTAATAGGCCTTCATGATCTCAAACATATCAAGAGACCCATCTGAAGAAAGATGTGATGTTTCGTGGAAGGTGCGCTCACCGGTAAACCTGACATTCCGAACATGTCCAAAGTGGATGCGTCCCATACTGCCAAAGTAGCGGATCAGCTCCGGAATATTGTTGCGCGTCTCTACCCCAAGCGAGCCGCTGCAAATCGTCAGTCCATTGTAAGGGCTGTCTACCAGGTGAACCAACCGCTCCAGTTTTTCACGCCCTGTTACGATCCGCGGCAGGCCAAACAACGACCACGGCGGATCGTCCGGATGGATGGCCATCTTGACATCGGTCTCCTCACAGACCGGGATCACGCCTTCGAGGAAATAGTTGAGATGCTCAAAGAGCCGGTCTTCGTCCACATTTTTGTACTGCTCAAAGGTTTCCCTAAGCTCCTTCACCCGGTCCGGTTGGTAGCCCGGCAGCGAGAAGCCGTGGGCATCGGTCTCCATATCCTCGACCAGCTTGATGGGGTCGACCTTCATGACAGTCTCATTGTCGTAGGAAAACACTTCTGAGCCGTCAGACAATTTGAAGGCCAGCCCCGATCTCAACCAATCGAAGACGGGCATGAAGTTATAGCAGATGACTTTGATACCGGCTCCGGCAAGATTGCGGATGGTGCTGCGATAGTTATCGATATACCGATCGCGAGTCGGAAGGCCGAGCTTGATGTCTTCGTGGACGTTGACACTTTCGATAACCTCCAGCTCCAGCCCTGCATTCTCCACTTGCGCTTTGAGCGCCAGGATATCTGCCATCGGCCAGACTTCACCAACCGGAATATCGAACAACGCTCCCGCTACACCACTGATACCCGGTATCTGCCGGATGTGCTCCAGCGTAACTGTGTCATCCTTTTCGCCAAACCAACGAAACGTCATTTTCATATCAGGATTCCTTGAACAGCACAATGAGTGATGAACATCGAGAGACTAGTAGTTGCCCAGATAAGTCTTTGCAGTAAACGACCAAGGCATAAGTAAAAGGTGAAAGGTAAACGGGCAGATGACATAGCTGTCCAGATAAGTCTTTGCAGCGATTGAGCAAGGGACAAGAAAAAGATAAAAGGTAATAAAGTAAACAGGTAAGGGGACACAGGTCA
>JAFGLD010000137.1 GCA_016928235.1 Anaerolineae bacterium
AATCGATTACGTATTCACATATTTACCTGTTTACATATTTACTCACCCCATATGATTGCCAGTCGAAAACTTTCCTGGAGATCTATACATCACAGAGAGAGGTTTAAATCATGCCGACTTCTCTTTTCCTTCGACTCTTTTTCACACCCTCTTACGTTATTACTGTCATAGGCGAGTCATATGCGCCGGTATTTGCGCGCAGACGCGGGGCTCTGTACACGCCAACAAGATTCGACAAATGGTATGATTGCCAAAGTGCAAGATTTAGGCCGGGAACCAATCAGTCAAGACTGTAATACAAAGTGTGAAACTAAGACGAGCGGAGAGATCAGAAATGAATCAGGAAAAATGTGTTCGTCATATTGTTTATGGTGCTCTGTTGTGTATGATGCTTACGGCCTGTCGGACTGGTGAGACAACAAACAACAAGCCAATTACCATAACTGCTACTGATCAGGTCGACAGCACGGCAACCGGTGATGTTGAGGCTTCAGCTACACCGACAATCGTTAAGACCGTCAGTGCCGCTACGCCGTCTCCCCGTTTACCAACGGCTGATCCGGGCGCGCCACTGGCTGAAAATGGACCATGGCTGGTTTTTGTCACGGATGCTCAAGACAACGGGTCGGACAAGACTCTATGGATAGCTAATCCGGATGGCACAGGACTGACGCAACTCACAGACAAGGAAGACCTGGCCATACCCTCAAACCCAGAGAGTTTACAACGTGTCGTCTCTCCATCTGGGGATCATTTAGCTTACATTGCATCCTACGAAGAACCTGTATTGCACATCTTGTCCCTGCCTGGAGGGGAAGACAGAACGGTTCCATTGACGATAGAGTCTACCCGCCCCAAAAGAGAGCTAAATGACACTGACTACTACGCGACCACACATCCCCTACGCTCAGTGACAGATCCAGATAGCATAGCCTGGTCCCCCGATGGCCACTATCTGGCTTTTGTGGGCGCGCAGGATGGGCCATCGTCCGATTTGTATCTTTATTCGGTGGCGGACGGTTCAGTCACACGGCTCACGAGCGGCCCAACCCAGGCTTGCCATCCAACCTGGTCGCCGGATGGCCAATACATCATTCATGCCGGTGAAGGTGAAGTCGATGCGCCACAAGGCGCCAATATGATAGAAGGTGTCTGGGCAGCTCGCCTGGACGGCTCAGATACGAAGCTGTTGTATCACCCACAAGATAGCATCCGCGAGTGGTTCGCAGGCTGGATAGACACACACACCTTCCTGGCTTACAGTGTAGACAGCACAGGGGGGTTGGGTAGCTTGCGCGTAGTCGATATGAATACAGGCCAATCCCAATCGGTGTGGTCCGGCAGATTATCTGAGTACAGCATAGGAGGCCCTGCCATCATGGCCCTGGATCCGGGAAGTGGAATGGTGTTGATCTCCATCGATCCGTATACCCCCGATACACTTCCTCCCGGCATGTATCTTGCAAATGTGAATGGCGGTGATCCGTTGCACATTTCGGATCAGGATGCTTCGAAGGTTTGGCTGCCAGAGCCCGGTACATTCTATACAGTCTATGCTGCGACCAAAGATGGGACGGTAGCTAAAGTGCTGCCTACAGGTGAAGTGCTCGAAATCACCCCTCCCTTCCAAAGAGCCATGCCATTATTTTCGCCCGATGGACAATTTTGGGCCTGGTATGGAGCCGGTTTGGCTATTGGCCCGCTCAGTCAGGGAGTGCCGTCCGGCGTCATCATGCCGGATATTTCGGTAGACCAGGCAGCCTGGTCTCCTGATGGGCAGTTTCTGGCCTTCCTTAGCAAAACAAAGCTTTACGTAACAACCTATCCAGGCACTGATACAAGACAGTTGATGCATGATTTGAAAGAGAAATTTCGGGATATAGCCTGGGCATCACCCTGACAATGCATTGCTTATCGGCATCCGTCCTGACCAGTTACGATAACAGCGGCTACCGCCTTTGGCGGTAGTCGCTTTACCGGCATTGTCTGACAGGAACGAGATGATTTTGTATTGAGCGAAGCCCGTTCCACAGTAAGTAAGCTGCGACGGTAATGGATCCCAGAATATCCACATACCGTGTCGCGGGATGAGTGGGAGCAATGGCAACGGCGGTCAGTGCGACAACCACACACAAATCCACACACGCTTTGGCACGATACAGTTGCTGCTGCGCGGCAATGACGGAACTATATTGTTCCCTCGTCAAGATAGTGTAGCGCCGCCAAAACCAGCCGTTTGTCAGCAATCCAAGTATCGCAATCGTGAGGCCCGGGATAACCGTGCCCCCTGGCTCAAAGACAGACAGCCGTGACAGAGCCACAATCAGCATGACAATCCCGGAACAGGCCATCGCTCCGGCCACGCTTAACCCTGCCATGCGCTCTAGCCGTGCCCGATCCATTTCGCCCAGCTCCGGGTTGCGTTGAAGCCGCCGGAAGACCCACCAGGAGAGAAACAGCGCAACCAATTCCACGCTCCGCCGAATGAAGTCGGCAAGTTGTGTCGTGGAGCAACTGGTAATAGCCGCAAACCCCGTCACAAGGGGCCCTGGCGCGCTTAACAGTAGAGCCATCAGCAATGTCTTTTCACGGCTGGCAGCCTGTTCTTTGGAGAGATCGATCATGTTACACACCCAGGAAGGAGAAGAGAGACATCAGTGGCAAGATCGCGAAGGCAGCCGATAGTGGCACAGTCAGTGTATCCATTCCCCGATCAGAAAACAGCTCGACGGCAGCGCATACGGGCGCAACACATGTCGCAACGGTGAGGCTCACATACCATGTCTGGCCTGCGTAGATCAGGAGCGTCAAGAATATGGCCAGTCCAGCCACGACGAACATTGCCAGCGTCCCTTCAACCGTCTTCCTCCCCTCGATCCGCGGGTGTAGAATCCGGCGACGCCCAAAGGCTTTGCCCACCAATGCGGCGGCAGCATCGCCAAAGCCCCAGGCCATCACCGCCACAACGACAATATACCGCCTATCCATCCCCAGCATCCCCCAAAAAACAGCGATCAAGATCGCAAAGGACAACTGAACAATGATGAGACTTCTTTTGAATTCACCACCGGCGCGCTCGGGGGCAAACCGCTTGAAGATGGTTGTGTTTTCCACCAGTGCAAGAACCGGGTACATGATCAACACCAGCAGAAAGGCAGCCAGAACCGCCACATACCAGGTGCTGAATAACCGCGACAGGGGCAAAATAGACAGGGTGATCACAAGGTGGAGCATCTTGCGGAACACCTCAAATGGCACCTTCAGGCGCGCCTTGAACAGCAGCGCCAGCAGCGCCGCGACCACGAAGTAGCCTATAAACAGAACAAATCCAACCAGATCGTTATGCAGCATCTTTATCATTCCTCTACATCTTCGCCTGTTCGCGCGCGAAGTTCTCAGACATACGGCCAAACAGGTTGACGAAATACTCAAATTCCTCCTGAGAGATACCTTCCATGGCCAGCATATAGACGTGGTTGTAGACTTGCTCAACCGCCGGCCCAATCTCTCGCGCTTTGTCGGTCAGCCGAACCCGGTGGGCCCGCTTGTCGTCAGGGTCTCGCTGCCGGGTGACATAACCTTTTCCCTCTAGCGAATCGAGGGCGCGCGATACAGCCGGCTTGCTGATATCCAACTGCTCGACTAACTGCTCTTGCCCAATGTCATGATCCTGCGTGAGCAGGTGGAGCAAGATATTCCCCTCGGCGCTACTGAGATTCAGCGGACGCAGATTTTCATTGATAATCCTTCTGGCTGAGCGGATCATATTATGGGCATGCAGCCAGATGTCTCTGATTTCCGGCATATTCATCACCTGCCTTGAGCACTCACCAATCGGGCGAAACCCCAGTCATCCATGAAACAGATTGAATAGAAGAGGGTAAGATTGCAAAGTAGTTATCATGTTAACGAAACCCTTAGCAGAATTATACACCTGTTTGGTTAACCTGTTAACTACTTTCGCGTTTTTCATGAATTTTTCGGTAGCATCTGAGGTAAAGAAGCCTTTCATGCCCAACTATCCGAGTATTTCACGACACAGCTACAACTATGGGTTTAGTCACGCCTATGCCGGGAGGTGTCTTCATCAAGCGCGGCGGGCTCAATGCCGAACCGGTAGGTATTCCAATCTACTGACAGAGGCTGTCCGACAAGCAGGGCATTACACATGTATTGAGCTTGTTACGCACTGTACCATTGTTGTTACACAACTTGCGCAAAAGGAAACCGACAAGATGATATGATGATGGCATGATCGTTAATCACAAGGGGCATCTCCATGAATACAGAGATCGATAGCGGTGAACGGATGAACGGTGCGAAAGTTCGATGCGTGATTGGTGTGGTCTGTTTGCTGTTGGCCGGTTGCGGGTCGCCGTCTGGGACTGATATACCACCTAACCCGCCAGCCGAGACGATTGCCTCACCCACGCCCACCGATACCCGTCCACTGGCGCAAGCATCCACCACGCCCCCTACCCCGATCCCGGCAACGCTTACCCCGGCGCCACCGGCGTATCAATTCCAGTGCGGGAGCGACATCCGGGAGATCGCCTATTCGCCCGATGGGGCATTGCTGGCGGCGCTCGGTAAGCAGCGCATCACCATCTGCGACATGAGCACGCTGAGCGAGCGCGTGACGCTGGAGACGGAGAGCGAGATCACCGGCGGGATCGATTGGTCGCCGCAAGGGACGAGGCTGGTCGCCGGGCTGGCAACC
>JAFGLD010000138.1 GCA_016928235.1 Anaerolineae bacterium
GAGTTCGGATAAAAGGATTACACGGATCAACCTTGTCTATCAATGGGGACTTCTGACGATGTTTTCATACCTTTTCGACGATCTAATGTTACTCTCCTTGCAAGTACAACGGATCTTCTCCTATCTTCATCTTGGCCCTTTTACTTGCCGAGATGGCTGTCAGGAAATCATTCAGGGCAACCAGGCACATTGGCCCATCCCGATCCAGGGCCAGGGAGGCAGCATTGATGACAATGTTCAAGATGTCGCCGCCGGATAACCCTGCCGACTCCGAGACAAGATGCTCCCAATCTTGCTCGCCAAGCAGGATGGGCATACGCCCAGGGATGAGATATCGCCACAACCTGGCACGGCCATCAGCATCCGGTAGAGGGATTTCGACGTGGCCGAGGATACGTCGGATAAAGGCCGTGTCATAGTTGGAGGCCAGGTTGGTGGCAAAAATCGTCACGCCTGAAAAGTGATCCAGCTCGATCAGCATCACCGAGCGGCTGACGTTGACTGCATGGTCGGTGCTCTGCCTCACGTTGGTCAGCCGCCGCCCCAGGATGGAATCTGCCTCATCGAAGAATAGCAGGGCATCCGTTTCCTTTGCTTTCTGAAATGCAGCCTTGATATTCTTGGCCGTCTCGCCCACATACTTCGACTCGATCTCCGCATAGTTGGCCCGGATAATCCCCATTTTTAGCTCATGGGCGATGGCCTCGGCAGCGAAGCTCTTGCCGGTGCCTGGCGGGCCATACAGATTGATAGCCGTCCGCCCACCGTATGGGTCAATTTCACCGAGGCCAAATTCCTCATAGAGGACGTGGTGATATGTAATTTTTGTAAGCAAACTTCTGATCTGCCGCATGGTCTCATCGGGCAAGACCAGGTCATTGAGCCGACGCTGGGGCGTTTCCACATCGAACAGTTCCAGCCGGTTTACCATCTCTTGCCCGTTCGGGCCGGGGTGACCGCCGGGTGGCACCACTTGTCCCTCCATAACTGGCCGGGCTACTTGCTCCTTTTCCTCAGTTGGTCGATGTGCGCTTGTCATCATCACTCCTCCAGGATCCCCAGCTCGCGCTCCAGCCACCTCGTCTCCAGCTCATCGACGTAGATGGCGATGGCCTCCTTCAAGAACACGGGCAGATCGGGATGTATCCTGGTGAACGTTGCATTGAAATCCGGGTGGTCGTGATACATGTTACCCAGCCCGCCCAACACCTCGATGGTCGGCTCGTAGAAGTAACGCAGATGCTGGTGCCAACGCACCAGCAGCGCCCGGATTTCGGGACTGTCTGCGCCTTTACCCATGTTGGCGACGATTTCCACATAAATATCGCCACCCTCCTGCATGATCTGTGCTTTGCGCTCATCGCTGTAGCTGTGCCATAATTTGATCGACTGCGATGCATTATCCCCCCAGTGATCGACCGCTTCTTTTTCGTACTGCTTCTGCTTTTCCTCGCTGAAGCCTTCGAATATCGTTTTCTTATTACTCATATCGATTTCTCCGATCAAATGCATAATCGTTGTATCGACTGTCTGAATGAGCGTTTGCAGACGCTCGATTTTTTCTTGAAGTGTCCGTCGATGTAACTGTAGCGCCGTCACCGTATCAAAATCAGGGTCGTCGAGAATCTCTTTGATGCCTCGTAGCTCCAACCCTATCTCACGATAGAACAGAATCTGCTGCAACCGGAGCAACGAAGCATCGTCGTAGTAACGATAGCTATTCTCGCCCACCAACGACGGCTTGAGGAGCCCAATGTCGTCATAGTAGTGCAGCGTGCGGACGCTGACTCCCGCCAGCTCTGAAAGTTTTTTGACGGTATACACGGCATCATTCTCCCGCCAATATAATAAACTATCACGCAGCGTCAGAGTCAAGATCGATCTAAGTATGAGGATCGAGTGATGGTCGAGTTGTGTCAATTCGTTCTATGCTATTGGCCCGATCACTTTGAAGATAACTGCCTCACTTCAAGAAGCACCAATCCCCATCCTTAAAAATAAAGACGAATGTCATCTTGGAAATGAGGATATAGGTGGATTACAATCTCGATTTGAGCCATCCCATCATTCAAAAATACATCCAATAAACAAAGCCATCACCAAACCATTGAAAACTGAGCAATGAAAACAATTTTCAAGGAGACAACAAACTGATGCAGAAAATGACCGAAGAAAACTTGAAGGCGGCCTTTGCCGGTGAAAGCCAGGCCCACATGAAGTACATTAACTTTGCTGAAAAGGCCCGTAAAGAGAATCTACCCAACATCGCTCGTCTGTTTGAGGCAACTGCCTATGCTGAGCGAGTACACGCCAGTAACCACCTGCGCGCCCTGGGTGGCCTCCAGGACACTACAACCAACCTGGTCGCAGCCAAAAGTGGGGAAGACTTCGAGATCGGCGAGATGTACCCGGCATACATCGCGGTAGCTAGAGAGCAAGGCGAAGACAAGGCGTTGCGTCCAATGAACTGGGCGCTGGAGGCAGAGAAAAACCACTCCGTGCTCTATGGCGCAGCCCGAGAAAAAGCCGAGGCCAAACAGGATATCAGTGCTGTGGATATCTGGGTTTGTGATGTCTGCGGGTATACCGTGGAAGGTGATGTTCCAGACGTCTGCCCGATCTGCGGCGTCAAACACGAGAAGTTTAGCAAATTCTAATGGGAAGCCACAATGAACCTTTAGCCCCTCCAGCATTGACCCGCCGTGATACGGCGGGTTTTCTACTCGCGAAGGGTGATCGGTAGTTCTATATTCGTGATCCCAACAACAGCGACAAGACATATCTTCTCAACAAACAGAGGTAAAGTTGCATTTCTCAACACTTTTTATGCGTAAAAACGTCGCAAAAGGGGCAATTTTCCCTCGAATTATTGAGAAGATACCAACGTATGGGCCTGACACACCATTATCATCTACAAGCCACATATCAAAGATGTTGCTCAATCCACCTCTCCACATCAACCATCACCTGCTCATAGTCAATGTCATTGTGGGGCTCGTGATAACCGCCAGGGTAAATCTTCAACTCTTTATCGGCAAATATCACCTTTTCGAAGAAGCTAAGGGTCATCTTTACTGGGCATATCTCGTCTGCCTCGCCATGGATCATCAGAAGGGGAATAGCAAAATCTGCCGGATGCTCCATGACCCATTCAGCGACTGACTGTAACTCCGTGCCAAAACGCGCGCTGGCCTTGCAATGCACCAATGGATCCTCAACGTAGGCTTTGCTTATCTCCGCATTACGAGAAAGAGCCTTAGCGTTCAGACTCAGATTCACCGACAGGGTTGGCCAGATCCCCGAAAGGACGCGTGTGACAGCTATCATATGGGCTATCTATTACCCACATCTCGAAAAGACGAGGTATGGTAGA
>JAFGLD010000139.1 GCA_016928235.1 Anaerolineae bacterium
AAACTCTCGGCAAGAGAAACCGGGTTTTTCCTTCCGCAAGAACGGCACAGGGTTGATGCCGCTTTCGCAGTCAGGACGGCCTGTTCAACAACGAAAAACCCGGTTTCCGGATTGGTATCCCCCTGATTATTGAGAAGATACGTTTTACGCATAGCATGACTATTTCCAACAAAGTCTACTACTCAGGTAGTTGGTATCTTCTCAATAAGAAGGGGTAGAGGCACGTTGTTCAACACCTTTTATGCATCAAAACGTCGTGACAGAGACATTGTTCCTCGGTAACTATTCAGTTATTGGTGCCAGATGCTTGACAGTTTTGAGTGATGGACGACTTGCGGTCGTTTGAGTGACGAGTTTTAGTTTACAGCTAACAGCTAACCGCTAACCGCTAACCGCTGAATAGCTCCGTTCCTCGAATGATTGAGAAGATACCCAGGATGGGCGGAAGGGGACAGGACACGGGGTGGGGAGACCAGGAGTATGGTAGCAGTATGGTAGGAGTATGGCAGCAGTATAGCAGCAATAGCATGTGTAAGGAGCGCCGTTTGGCCTCGCCGCCACGATGCTGGCGTATCTTCTGAATAATCGGGCAACTTCAAGCTCATTCCTGGTGATCAGCGATCAGTTTTCAAGCGCAAATCACAGGTTGACGGTCAAAAAACCAAGAACTAATCACTAAGAACCTAAGAACTAAAAACTACCCCAGGTTATTGAGAAGATACGGTAGTTGGACACAGTCTAATAAAGCCCTTTATGTCCGACTGCACCAGGTAGTGTTTGGATTCACCTTCCCCTGATAAAAAGCCTCTATCACCAACCTTTTTCCATCTAAAAGGATAGTATCAGTAGAGGACCTCGACACTGGAACTTTCATGAAAGAACAACTACCGGACTTTCAAGCCATTACTCGTCTCAAACAGGGCGATCTTGCCGGCCTCGATGCCCTGATCGCGCGTTATCAACTTCGGGCGCTGCGTGCTGTTTACTTGATTGTGCGAGACAGCGCGCTGGCAGAGGATATCGTGCAAGATGCCTTCATCCGACTGGCGCAGAAGATTAGCCAGTTTGATGATGCCCGGCCATTCGCCCCGTGGTTCTTACGAATCGTCCTCAACGATGCTCTCAAGGCCACTCAAAGGCAAAAGCGGCAAATATCGCTGGATGGCTGCGAAGCTGGGGAAACGGCGGCGATGATCGAGGCGATCACCGATCCGCAGCCCGATCCTGAAACGCTGATTGCTGATGCCGAAACGTGCCACGAAGTATGGCTGGCTTTGGACTGTTTACTACCTGAGCAACGCGCCGTCATTGTGCAACGTTACTATCTGGGTTACAGCGAGGCTGAGATGAGCATCGAACTGCGGCGACCACCCGGAACCATCAAGTGGCTGCTGCACGCTGCTCGCCAACGCCTACGCAGCCTGCTGGCAACATTCGATCCGACCAGATCTGAGATTGGCGTGTGTGAAGAGGAGTAACCAATATGGATGAACACCCACTCACCCGTATCCTAAGCAAACTGGCCGAAGACGGCATACCGGATGATCTCGATCTGCGTGCCACCGTCCATCATCGCCTTGAGACGAGCAAGACACAACCTGAAAAAGGAGATTTTCCTATGAAGGCAAGTTCTGTTCGAGTACGCTATATCATAGCAACAGCTGCGCTTGTGATGACGCTGCTATCTGCTGTCCTGCTTTTTACCCCACAGGGGCGTGCCTGGGCTCAGACCGTATTGGGATTCTTCACCCGGGCCGAGAGCGATGTCCTGCCCGTCGAAACGCCGGTTCCAGGTACAGACACACCAGATACACTCTGGATTTTCAATTTGAGCATCTCTGAAGTGGAGCAGCAGGCCGGCTTCGACGTGCTGGAGCCTGCCTGGCTGCCCGAGGGCCTCGCGTTCACGGGGGCGCTATATGAGGCCGAGAGCCATATGGTCAGAGTCTCTTATTCGCTTCAAGATTTTGGTACGAACGGCGTTAACCTGACCGAAGAGCCTATCCCGGAGGGTTCTGAAGAGTGTGAGCTGTGCGGGCAGGTGGTCGGTGCCAGCGCCCTGATCGAGACGGTGCCGATTGGCGATGTGATGGGCCAGTATGTCCCCGGAGTCTGGCAGGCCGACGATGCAGGCCAGTGGAACTGGGTATCTGACCCCTATCTTCAAACGCTGCGCTGGCAGGTTCACGGCATGGCGTTCGAGCTGCTCGCCATGGCTCCTTCTGATATCGTCACCAAGGCCGATCTGATCGCCATGGCGGAGAGCATACCCGTTCCTCCGGACGCCGGGCAGTCGTTGGCTACTGCCACTGCCCCAACCCCGACCTGCGGCAGTTGGGCCAAGCCGATCTGTACATTGGCCGAGGCGCAGCAGCAGGTGGATTTCACCGTTCAGATGCTTCCGGAAAGCGCCGGTTTGCAATTGAAAGGTGCCTACGCCGAGCCGGGTCTGGTCCTGCTGCGCTACTCCGATGCGGTCGATCTCTTCCAGATGCGTCCAGAAAGACGCGGCGATGCATCCCTGGTCGGGGCCAGTGCTCAGATCGAACCGGTACAGATTGGCGAGACACAGGGTGAGTATGTGCAAGGAGTCTGGCTCGACAGTCAAGATTCGCCGGTCAGCGAATGGCAAAACGAAGGTAGCCAGAGTCTGCGCTGGCAACAGAATGGCATGTTCTATATCCTAAATGCCTATCGTGGTGATTCCAACAAGGAGCAGATGGCCGAATGGGCCTCCAGCCTGGTCGCTTATTCTGCCTCTGACAGACCCGACCTGACTCACATCCGCCAGCTCTCCGAGACCGAAGCCCTGGTAGGTTATCCCATCACGCCTCTCGATTCTGCCCCTGAGGGGTACATCTTCACCCATGCCAGCATCCATCAGCCAACCCGGAGTGTTTGTCTGCACTATATGTATGATGGCAACGATGGCCCCGGACCATATCTGCTGCTCGCCCAGGGCCCGGCGGATATGGCCCCCGCGCTGATCCAGACCGCAGGCGCAGCGCCATCCCAACCGCGAGCTGCCACCATCGGCGGCGCTGAACAATCCTATTCGCTCGATGCCCATAGCTGGGAACGCAGCGGCGAATGGGCCTGCACATCGGCGGATACGAGGAGTAATTACGATGAATCCTACCTGACGCTGACCTGGCAGATCGACCAGCGCCAGTACGATCTGTACACGCCTGTCCCCTTCGGCAGGTGCCTGTTTCGTGAATCCTTCAGCGAACTGGATTTGCTGCGCCTGGCGGAAACCGTCACTGGGATTTCCACTCACCCGTCAGATGAGTTTGATCCGGCCTGTACCCAGGACATCGATCAGATGGAAGCCTTCGCCGGGTTCGACATCAAAGTGCCGGCCTGGATGCCGGATGGCCTGATATTACGTGGGGCCAGCAGTTGGAAACCTGGGGAAGGTGTGATGCTGTATTATAGTTTCCCGGACGATAATCATACCGCCGTCACCATCGGCCAGAACCCGATCCCCGTCACGGCTGGAGCCGATCTGCTTGACGATGTGAAGGATGTCCTCTCCGGCGGCTCAGAGAAGGATGATTTCCCGGCAGAGGGATACCGGCGGCTGACGGTCAATGGTGCTCCCGCAGTGATGATTCTGGGCTGTTGGTTGAGCGATGAAAATGGAAACCTCGTGTGGTACCAAGAACCCGATTTTCTTCAAACACTCTGGTGGAAAAAGGATGGGATGTTGTTTGCTGTTTATGGGCTATGGAGCTCCAATGATGGCATCGCAGCCCAAACGAATTTGGTGAGCATCGCAGAGAGTATGCGTTAATCTATTCTGCATGAGATTCGCAAAACCCGGTAGTCTTTGGCAAGGCCGCCGGGTTTTGATTCGTGTGCTGTCTGTTACTTTTCTGCTTTTACTGCGAGATATATTTGTGGAATGCATTCCAAATTATGTCTGTGGAGAAAAATCTGATGACTGAATTGACCCTGGCTCAAGTGGGTGAGCCCACGTTGAGGCAGGAGGACGAGGCTAACCTGGTGCTGGCTGCTCAACACAACCCGGCAGAGTTTGCGCCTTTGTATCGCCAATATGTTCACCCGGTCTACCGATACTTGTACAGCCGGGTAGGACAAATTAGCGATGCAGAAGACCTGACAGCGCAAGTCTTTCTGGAAGCGTTGGAAAGCCTGGGACGTTACCGCAACAATGGGCCATTTGCCGCCTGGCTGTTCACCATCGCCCGCCGCCGGATGATCGACCACATGCGTCGCCGTCATCCCGCAGCATTGCTGGTTGACCATCCCGACCCGGCAACTGACCTGCTTCATCAGGTGATACACAACGAGCAGTGCCGGCGATTGCAAGCTCAGATTGCCGGTCTGGCCGAAGACGAACAGGAGCTTCTACGCCTGCGTTTTGCTGCCGGGCTAAGCTTTGCCGAGATAGCCGCACTGCTGGATCGCCGAGAAGCTGCCGTTAAAATGAGCCTCTACCGCCTTCTCAACCGTTTAGAAAACCAATTGGATTGGCTGCCTACGACGGGCGAGGTTTTCTTACCCGATTGGAAATGCGCCGTCTCGCGGAAGGGCTAACGGGAATTGCCACCGTCGCTGCCGATGTGCTCGATCCCGAATATTTGCCCTCTATCGAAGCTGCCAAGGGTCTGGCCGGATTTGAGATCAAGGCTCCGGAGCAGATACTTGCTGACATGCGTTTTGCATATGCTGTGTATCGCGATGCTAGCTCGCCGGTCGTGCCTAATTCCGTCTCCCACAATTCCCCTGAAGTTGTGTTGGTGTACTTTGGCTCGACACTCGACAGCATCGAGCGCCGCCATAGCTTCCTGTTCTACCAGAACCCGGCTCCCGCCAACACATTGGACGAATTAGTGATGGGTGGCGGTGAATGGGTATCTGTCAATGGCCTGCCGGCAATTTACTCGCAAAGTTGTTGGGAAGACATTGCCAACGGCGGCAACACAACTTGTTTGGCCAACCTGAGCTGGCTGGACACCAGCGGCATACGCTTCGATATCACTGCGTACCTGCCAGGCGCAATAGATCGAGAGGTCCTCATCGCTATTGCGGAGAGTATGCGTTAAACAATGATCGCTCGGTCAACAAAATCCGGTTCACTAACACCAAAAGTTAAGATGTGAGTACTATGGGGATTGCCGTGAAGCCCTGCCAAACTATTGTGGCACTTGGTGATAAATACATCGACCTTGTCTATAATCTATCTATTACCCACATCTCGAAAAGACGAGGTATGGTAGA
>JAFGLD010000009.1 GCA_016928235.1 Anaerolineae bacterium
CCCCAGCTGGATTATCAAGGTCAGAGTGTGTGTTTGATACTCCATAATTAGCCTTGATGAGTCAAGATTCAGAGTTTCTTAGGAAAAGATCATGACCTTTTTTGAAAGACATCAAGAAGTTTTTTGCTTAAGTTGACGTTTATGATGGTACAACCATCGGGTTACAACTGAGGTGTCTGGTTGTCTTTGTGTGTATAATTTGGCGAGTTTATGTCTGTTGAGACTGGATCAAAACCACTCATCATGAAGAATGTAGTCATTCCTACAGACGGTCGATTGACAGAGCTGATCGATCAGGCCAGAGCAGGCGACCAATCTGCCTGTGCGGCTATCTATCACCGGTTTGTCCAGTCCATTTATCGCCTGGCCTATGGTGTTCTGTTAGATTCGCAAGATGCCGAAGAAGTTGTCCAGGATACCTTCACTTACGCGCTGCGCAACCTCCAGCGTTTCGACGAAAAGCGGAGTGCCTTCAAAACCTGGCTCTATACCATCGCGATGTGTCGGTGCCGCAACAAGCGTCGACGCAAATGGCTGCCAATTATCACTCTATCCGATATCATTGAGTGGCCTGCCAGTCCGGAGCCGTTGCCGGAAACAATCGCCGAAGCTCATCACACTCGTGAAGTCATCTGGTCAGCTTTGCGTGAGTTGTCGCCCAAGTTACGAGAGGCTATTGTCTTGCGATACTTTGATGGCTTGAGTTATCGAGAGATGGCAGATGTCCTGGGTTGTCCCCAGAAGACTGCTGAATCACGAGTCCGATTGGCGCACGAAGCACTCTACGGCATTCTGTCCGGCCAACGCGATGTCTTGTTAGAGGGAGTTTTCGAGCATGAGTAAGCACGTCAATCACCTGTTGGCTGCCTATGTCGAGAAACAGCTGAGTCCGGAGCAGGCGGTTCGCGTTTACCAACACGTGATAGAATGCTCTGACTGCCGGGCCAGGTTGGCCCAGCATGAACAGCTGGCCGGTGATCTACAGACACTCCTTGGCCAGGGGCCCTCGCTGCGTCCTGGGCAGGTTCAGCAATTGTGGCTGGCCACCGGTACTGGAACCATCACTCCCATCAGCAGGCAGAACACAGTGGCCTGGCTGCCGCTTTTGCTCAGCCTGCTGCTGCTGATCGTGCCATTCACCGCTGGGTTCAGTGAGATGATACCTGGTACGGCGTTGGCTGTGACCGCGTCACATTCACCTGGTAAAGTTGCCGCGCAACCACTTCCTGATATACCCAGAGCAGGCACCGTTGTTTGGTCCGATACTGACCAGGCTCATGCCACGGTTATGGTAACATTGGCAATGTCTGAAACACTTTTTCCTGTTACGCCCGTTCCCCTGGCTCCAGTCAACCCTTGAGCTTGGGCTTGTTTGGGAGTAGGGGGGATGGGGTTTTGAGATTTTCCATAACCAGTGACTGGGTGTTAGCTCTGTACTGTGTCTCACAAGGGTAGGCCCGGATATTGGGATCGAGTCTGTTTTGTCGATCGTGTCTTAACAACATATCTTCTCGAAAAAATGAGGGGGCCGTGAAATGGCCTCTTAAAAAGATCGGGATGTTTTCCCAAAACATTTCGAAGTTTTCTTTTCTAGAAAGAGAGTGGATTTGGTGCCCCATGCATCTTTCCCGGACTATTGAGAAGATACCTGATAATCTTATCTGCAATAAGCAATATTAATGCCTGACAAGCGCAAACATTAACCGGCGCTTTGGGCTGACTGCTACGATTGTTGTTCGAGCGTCGAATACTGAAAACTGATCATCAAGGACTGCAACGGTAAGAGGAAATAAATGACTGTTCGAGAAGACATATCGACATTTGTCGAAGACAAAGGACTCTTCAGGAACCTTGAAGATAAACTCTCCCTACTGCTCTACCTGAATGGCGAGAGGCTGGCATATCTTGTAATTTTTATCATTGCCGTACTGACCCGGTTCTGGGATCTGGGTGCCCGGGTCATGAGCCACGACGAGAGCCTGCACACTCGTTATTCCTGGAGTCTGTTCCGCGGTGAGGGCTTCCAGCATACCCCTCTGATGCATGGCCCCCTCTTATTTCACATGGTGGCGCTGAGTTATCTGCTCTTCGGAGATAACGATTTCACGTCCCGCATCTACCCGGCCGTCTTGGGGATTCTGATTGTCATGATACCGATCTTCCTGCGGAAATGGCTTGGCCGCATGGGAGCTATATCTGCCTCGGTGTTGTTTTTAATATCACCGATGATGTTGTATTACTCGCGTTACATCCGGCATGATATTCCGGCCATCGCCGGCGCGCTGATCATGGTTATTGCTATCTGGCGATATATGGAAGGCCGTCAGTTCAAATATTTGATCTGGTTGAGCTTTGGTCAGTTCTTGCTTTTTGCTTCCAAAGAAGTGTCGTTCATCTACATCGCCGGCTTCGGAAGCTATCTGATACTGTACTTTGTCACCCGTCTGCTCGATGTTCGATGGGAGAGCCGGTACTGGTACCGGATATTTACCAGTGCCTTGATTGCTTCGTTGATCATGTTGATGGCGCTCGGTATTGTATTTGTGATAAATGGCTATCTCGCCGGCTCGTTTGAGGGAAGCCAACCTCTCTCACCGGTCATCGAGTCGGCAGAGGCAACAACGGCAGCCGCTCCTCCCGAATTGGCTGTTCTGGACATCCTTACCAAGGTACTCGGTGGGCTCCTTGCACTCTCGTTGTTGACTTTCATAGTGTCGATTATCACAGGCCAATGGCGTAATCTCCGTCGATTCCCGGAGATGGACATCATGATCGTCATGGGCTCGTTGGTACTGCCAACTCTGGCGCCTTTGCCGATACATGGCATCAAATTGCTTGGTGAACGGTTGAGCGAGACTCTAGCCGCGCCTCCGCCGATTGTCGCCAGCATGGCAGCCATCAATCCTATGGGGACGACAACCCAAGACATTGCGACTAGCGCAATATTTGTTGCTGTTTGCTTTGCCATCAGCTTGTTGGTTGGGGTAGCCTGGTTTGCCCAGCCGCCTGTGTCACGCTATATCGGGTCACCCGAAGAAGAAGGGCCTGATGGTGGAGGAGAAACACTTGATGATTCTTCTGATATCTTTGATTGGCTTCAGGCTATGCTCACCAGCCGGTGGTGGATCACTGGTGGCGTCTATTGGTTGCTCTTTTTATTCTTCTTTACAACGATGTTTACCAACGGGAATGGGTTGGGAACTGGTCTTGTTGGCTCATTGGCCTATTGGCTCGAACAGCATGATGTTCAGCGAGGCAACCAGCCATGGTACTACTACACCCTGATCATGTTGCCGATCTATGAGTTTCTCCCCAGCCTGCTGGCTCTGGCTGCCGGCGCAATTGGGATCGGGAAGCTAATCAAACCCTCGCACTCAATAGCTGCCTTTTCAGATAATGAGCAAGGGGATGAGAGCGCGTTAGAAGATGCTGTCGAAGAAGATCAGGACGGCGATACGCCTTTCAATTTCCGGCGTCCACTCATCGACCTGGACGCGCCAATTTCATTTCCTGTGTTCGCTTTTGTGGGGTATTGGGCAGTTGTGCTCCTCATTGGGCTTAGTGTTGCCGGGGAGAAGATGCCCTGGCTTACCACGCACCTGACTACGCCACTTATCTTGTTGGGCGGTTGGGTGGTAGGTCGCTTGCTGGAGCGTATCGAGTGGCGCAAGCTGTGGGCGACTCATGCCTGGGTACTGTTTGCCGTGATCCCCATTTTTGCCATTGCCTTGACCCGAGTTGTTGCGCCGATGTGCTCGCTTCGACCCAATTTTTTGCTTTGCAACACCGTCATTCCTACCAGCTATCAGACGACGATCTTCCAGGGGGTAGAAACAACTGTCCTGGCGTCTACCGGTGTCTGGATCGCAGCTCTGCTCGCGGTTGGTGCAACGTTAGCCGGACTGATCGTCTTGGGTTTGCGGATCGGTGGTGGACAGGTACTCAGGCTGGCCAATCTGTGCCTGGTAGCCTGGTTGGCCTTTATGACTGCTCGTGCTGCCTGGTGGGCCACTTTTGTCAACTATGACGAAGCTACAGAGTATCTTGTCTATGCCCATTCATCAGGAGCTGTCAAGCAAGTGCTAGACCAGGTCGAAGAGATCTCGCTCAAGACGACGGACGGCTATGGCTTGCAAGTAGCCTACGATGATAAGGTTTCGTGGCCCTATTCCTGGTATTTTCGTAACTACCACAATGCCACTTTCTATGGCAGTCAGCCATCAAGGGGACAACTCGGCGATGCTCCCATGATCCTGGCTGGTCCGGAGAATTGGACCAAGGTGGAGCCACTTCTGGGCGACCGCTACTATCGTTTCGAATACATTCGCATGTGGTGGCCCATGCAAGACTATTTCGATTTGAAAACACATCCGGAATATTTCCGGGATTTCTTCGAAAATCCGGCACTCCAGCGTGGTATTTGGGAGATATTCTACAAACGTGATTACTCTGCTTACGCAAATGCTACCGGCAAAAACTTTGCGTTGAACCAATGGCCTTTGGCAGACCGGATGCGCGTCTATGTCCGTAAAGATATCTTTGCCCAGATATGGGATTATGGGGTTGCTGCCTCAGAAATGGCTGTGGCTATCGATCCATATTCTCAGAATATCCGCCAGATGACACCCGATTTGACGTTTGGTCAGGGCCAGCTCAACCGTCCCCATCAAATAGCTGTCGGGCCGGATGATCTGCTTTATGTGGCAGACAGTCTCAATAATCGGATTATGGTCTATGAACAGGATGGCGGTTTCGTGCGGAGTATTGGTGAAGGCAGCATCACTCAGACCGATGGCTTGTACGAGCCCTGGGGGGTCAGTGTGTCTACAGATGGTACCATCTATGTGGCAGACACCTGGAACTCGCGCATTGTCGTGTTTAACCAGGAGGGTGAAACCATCAGGCAGTGGGGTCAGGAAGGTATCAAGAGCGTGACCGAGCCACTGTCGTTCTGGGGCCCTCGTGCCATTACTGTCGATGCTCAAGGGTTTATATTCCTGTCAGATACAGGGAACAAGCGTATTCAGGTGTTTGATGAAAGCGGGGGCTTTGTCCGCCAAATTGGTTCAGAGGGCGGGCTCGATGGACAGCTCGACGAACCGGTTGGTGTTGTTATTGGAAAAGATGGCTTGGTGTACGTTGCCGATACCTGGAATCGCCGTATTCAGGTGTTTACACAGGAGGGATTGTTTGTCAATCAGTGGCTGGTTGAAGCCTGGTTTGCCCAGACGAATGAGCGTCCATATATCGCAGTCGACGCGCAAAACAATGTCTACGTGACCGATCCCGATGCATTCCGGGTGATCGTCTTTGATAGCCAGGGTAATTATCTGTACAGTTTTGGCGACTATACCACCATCGGGTTGGCAGGCGGTATTGCAATCAATGCTCAGGGGCAACTTTTCCTGTCAGATACTGCCGCCGGGACTATCCAACGCTATACCATAGAGTTGCCCTGATGGGTAAAAGGGGTCTGACGGTTTTTTTAAGATAGCCTGTCAAGGAAAATGTTCTAATGGATGTGTTTCGGTTCTATAGCTGGGGGGGTATAATCGGCAACAGATCATTACTATCCTATAGAGAGATAACTATGTCTGGCAAGAATGCGGTTCTGATCGTCGATGATGATCCGACCACAGTTATGCTATTGAAACATTACCTGGAAGGCATCGGCGTAACAACCCTTGTCGCCACTGATGGCTCAAGTGCCCTGGAGGTTATCCAGGCGCATTCCGAGCAGCTTGCGCTGGTTTTTTTGGATATTGCGATGCCTCACATGAGTGGTTACCAGTTATGCGAGGCTATCCGCTCCGATTTCAATCTGATGGATTTACCAGTCATCGCGGTTACTGCTCGGAGTAGTCCGGAGATGTTTGCTGAGGCCGAGGCGGTAGGTATCAACCAGATCATCGCTAAGCCGTTCAAACCCATTGTTATTCGTGACGTTCTGGTCGAATATGATCTGATCACATCATCATGACATAACAGGCATTAAGGCATTTCCTCTAGTCAAACTCGAATAAAAAACACCCCATGCAATATTGGGGTGTTTTTGTACTCAGACCGGCTGTGGTTGGGCCCGGCTATAGTTCTTCGACCAGCGATCGTATCTTGCGAATGTTACCGATAGGCGTTGTTGTTAAAACGACACAGCCTGTTCCCAGTATCCAGCGACGTCCGCCTGTTTGTCGCATCGCGTCACGTGCTTGTTGAATTGCCGGTTCAGGATCATCTCTGTGCAGCACATCACGACTTATCCCACCACTGGCAGCTCCTTTGATTTTCTTTAGTCCGTTTTCCAGCTCAGGGGGGGTCTCGCGATCATGCCAGTTGACAATTTGAACCGGGTAGTCGGCTAAAAGGCTAAACATGATGTGAGATCCATGGATGTGCAATGTATTCAGCCATAGATCATTGACAGCAGCCAAAATTTGCAGGTCATATGGCTTGCCAAATACCTGGTATTCGGCTTCTGTCATCTTGACATAGCTGGCGTGTTGTATTGCATAATAAATCCCAGCAATTCCTCGCCGTTTGGCTTCGTGGATAAAGGCAATGGTAGTGTCTGTGATTACCTGCAATGCATGATGTACCTGGCCTGCATTCTGTCGCAAATGAACGATCAGAGTGTTATCACCGGCCAGATTCTTGGCTTGTGCCAGAGGGCTGAAGATGGTCTGTATGTAGGGAACTTCTTGCTTGAATTCATCTTTTAGAATTTCCAGGCAGCGCAACTGGCTTCCTAGACCTCCGGCAGTTGGCTCCAGCACTCTCAACTGAGACCAGGCATCAGAGGTTTCAATCACGCGACCGGCGTAACGGCGTGTTCCCTCTAAGTTCCCTTCCCAGTGATCCTCGACACCCCACCCTGTGAGGCAGAAACTGCTTGCAGGCGTAACTTTGACAAAGTCCCAGTCGTAGTCACGCTGAAAGCAGATGTGCGCCGCTGCCTGGTCCTCTGCTCGTTGATCATCGCCAGGCCAATGACGCCATAAAGCAGCGGCGACCCGGTCTACCGGCTCGCCGCTAATTGTTGCTTCAAGTCTTTTGCGTTTATTCATTGCGGATATTTGGTAAACGTTAACTAAGTCGCCGAATAAGAACTTCTACCTGCTTGTTGAGTATACTTGCAGAGCGATCTGTACTATTCATTACTGCCAGATCGCGAGCTTGAGCAAACAGATCAATAGCTTCCTGCATCTGATCTAATCCAAACATCACCAGTCCAAGTCCGTAGTGAGCATCAAGGCTGCTGTGCTCGGCATCCAACGCTCTCTGAAAATGTTGGATTGCCTCCTGGTATTGTCTCTTCCTTCATGACTCCATGCCGGGTTGATGATTGATATAACATCATCAGGGTTCTGAAGACCCTTGGTTAGGAATGAGAATCGCCCATCCATAGTCCTGATTGCAGGCTCTTAGGGAAAAGTTATTTACCCCATTCCTTACTGTTCCGCAGATGTTGTCAAGGATAATTTATTACTTGTATTTTAGTATAAATCTAAATCCCAGATCAAAAATTGAACATCGCTTTTAATTATACAGCACCGCCAATCAATCACCAAAATTCCGCCAATTGTTTGACTATGAATCCGGAGATGCTTCAAATGTTATAGTCGTGCGCGTCACAACGGCACTCAGTGCATCGATCTCCAGCGCATCCAATACTTCATCGGGACGTCCGGTTCCTCGTTGTGGTGAAAGCTCTAAAGTCATTTGAAGCATCAGCGGCGTGCCTGGCATTATCTCGACTTGGCGGATGAGCGAGCGTAGATCGTAACGTTTGCCACGCCGCTCTCGCCAGACATGCTCTTGGGACAGGAGTTCTCTTACCCGTTTCTCCAACATGCCCGGTTCGATAGCACTGTTTTTTGCGGTGACCTGGTAGCACGCCGAGGCTGTCAGAGATTGAAGTGCCGGCTCACTTAAGGCCACGAGATGTATGGTGTTGATGGTCAATCCTTGCGGGGCGGCCAGGCGAAGCGCAGAAAGCATCGAACCTGGCTCTAGCGGATCGTTTTCCATCCAGATATCCAGAATTTCACAGGTGCTGATATATCCCAATGGCAAACCTGCGGCAATTTGTATTTTGGGTCTGGGGTTAAACCCCTGGGAATAAACAAGAGGAATCCCTGCGCGTCGCAGTACACGCTCCCACACCCGCATCAAATCGAGATGGGAACAATACCGTAGAGGGCCATCTTTGCCAAAGGAGATACGATATCGGAGGTGAGGCATCGCTGTTCCCGAAACTACGTTCTGGGCATTCTCCTCATCTGGGCTCAATCGATTCATGATGCCCATGGGCGCTTGCCGGCTAGCCGTTCTGCTGCTGATCGGGACTTTCCATCAAGAATACGCAATGCGGCCTCAAGGATACCCAGTTGTGTGTCTTTGCCGGCTTTCTTCCTCTTTTCCCATTGGTGAATCAGAGTAGACACGCCCTCTTTGAGTTGCTCCGGATCGTTCGACTCGGCAACCAGTTGCGCAGCATCAATCGCTTGCTCGATCGGCCCACGTTTGTGGGCGATGCCGGCGATTACCGACATCAAGGCCTTGGTGCGTTGTGGTTCTGCCAGACGATCGATCAGCACTAGAGGTTCCAAAGCTGCCAGAGGATGAGCTGCCGGATCGAGTACCATGGCAACCAGCGTCTTGGCGTCGAGATCTGGGAGGAACTCGGCCCATACTTCCAGATCGCCCTCTCTCTGGCGGGAGACCAGCGCGGTGTAGAAGTACTCTCGAAATTCTGGACTAAGTGCATCACTTCCGTCCATCGCGGTGCCAAGGACTGCCGGCACCGCTTCGATCATAGAGAGAGTGGCCTGGGCATCAGGATCGGTTGCCAGAATATCGATACATGCCATCATCACTTCCTGATCGTAACGGCCGGGGTTTTGAACCATACTCTTGAGCAGTGTCACCAAACGAGAGGTGCGGTCAAAAGGACTGCGTCGGGACAAAGCCGAGAGAGCATTGCGATGAACATGAGGCGGTTTGTCCGGGTCGAGTAGTAATGTGGTTAGGGCGGCTAAGTCGACTGCGTCGTAAGGGTTCTGATCTGACATAATACCTGGCTCCACTCCGTACCAATGGCACCTGCCGGTTTGAAGCAATGGTCACATATGACCAAGCTTTGACTTACTATCAGTTTAGCACATTTTGTCGGTAAGGATAGCTTTTGTTCCCACAAGATAGCTCTAGATGGCGGATACCTCATCTGGTTCTATCTTGGGTGCAACAGGTGGGCACTTCCAGGCATCCGCAGGTATCTTGCTGCGCATGATGGCCAGCTTGGGCAAGATGCCACATGCAAAGCACTTTTCCCGGCAGTCCACACGAGTCTCGCCGCGCCGGCTCATGAGATAGTCCTGTGCCAAAAAGGACTTCTTGACAGCAATGTCGATGTGATCCCAGGGAAAAACTTCATCAACAGGGCGCGTTCTGTGGGTATAGTGATGAAAATCTAACCCTGCCTCGGAGAGTGCCTGAACCCAGGCATCATGCTTGCGCCATTCGTTCCAGGCATCGAAGCGGCTTCCCAATTCCCAGGCACGCCGGATAACTGAACCCAACCGCCGATCGCCGCGGCTGAGTAAGGCCTCAAGCAGGGTCTCGTCAGGATCGTTCCAACTGACACGCAACCCTTTCCCGCACAATTCACGCTTGAGCAGCGACTGTTTGGCTGTAATTTGCTCAATGGCATCCATGGGTACCCATTGGAAAGGAGTATGTGGCTTGGGAATGAAGGTGCTGACACTCACGTTCACCGTCGCTTTTCTGCCATGTAGATTGCGTCCCTCTGCCAGGATCGCCAAAGACAGATCGGCAATCGCTTTAACATCCTCCAATTTTTCTGAAGGATGTCCGATCATGAAGTACAGCTTGATCGTCCGCCATCCCTTGCTATAGACGGCACGCGCAACTTCCAATACTTGTCGATCGGGCATAGATTTATTGATAATGTTGCGCATTCTCTCGGTGGCTGCCTCAGGCGCAAATGTAAAGCCACCTCGTTTGTTATTTCGTAGCGACTCCATGAGTTCTACGCTGGTTGTTTCGAGCCGCAGACTGGGTAAATTGATGCTCAACCGCTGTCCGGCAAATCGTTCTCCCAGTGTTCTCACCAGATTGAGTACATCTGTGTAATCGCTCGATGAAAGCGAGAGGAGGGCGATTTCCTCAAATCCTGTTTGGGCCACGGCATCCTCAACCGCCATGACAATCTCATCAATACTGCGTTCGCGTACAGGTCGGGCTACAAATCCGGCGTGACAGAAACGACACCCACGAGTACAGCCACGCATAATCTCAATCGGTGCGCGATTGTGTACTGTGTCGATATTGGGCACGACAAATCGAGTGGGTGGGGCCGGGAGGATCGGCACCACACGTTTGAGTACCGGGAACGGCACGTCTTCTCGAATAGGCTTGATTGCCGCTACCACACCATCTTCTTGATAATCCACTTCATAAAATCGCGGTACATATACACCTGCCAACTGAGCCAACCGGGCTAACTGCTCATTGCGTGATAGATTCGCAGCCTTCATCTCGCCTACTACCTGGGCGATCTCGATGATTGCTTCTTCTCCTTCACCAATGACGAATAGATCGATGAAATCTGCCAGTGGTTCAGGGTTATAACATGCATGTCCGCCGGCGATGACAATGGGCATTGTCTCGTCTCGCTCGATGCTCCGCAAGGGAAGACCGGATAGATCGAATACTTGCAAGACATTAGTATATAGTTGCTCGTAGGGAATACTGATGGCCAGCACATCGAAGTCAGATACAGGATGCTTGGTCTCCAGTGAGAAAAGAGGGATACCATCCCGCTTCAGCATAGCCTCCATGTCTACCCAGGGCAGGTAGACACGCTCGGCCAATATGCCGGGCTGGCGGTTGAGCAAATCATAGAAGATTGCCAAACCAAGGTTGGGCATACCGATCTCGTAGATGTCTGGAAATATGAGCGCCACACGAACCTGTATGGAGTTCCAGGGCTTGCTTACAGCGTTAAACTCTCCACCAACATAGCGCCCCGGACGTTCTACCCGGAGTAACACTTGCTCCAAAGCGCGCTCAATCTGCTCTGGTGTATGCATCTGTAATAGTCCTCTGTTCTGTTTTCTGGTTAAATAAAATTTAATCGTTGCTCAGACACAAGCCTGGCATCGATATTAACAGGCTGGGTTCTGTCCCTGGTAAATTACAAGGCCGGATGTTGTGTAACATCCGGCCCACAGGTGCAAAGCCGATTCTAGCCTTACCGGTACATCTCATGGTACATAAACTGTCATTACAGCATCCACCAAGATATCACTTGTGGCTGTTTCTTCTTCGGTCTGGTTACTCAGGTAGATGTACTGTCCAACTTGACTCCCCGTAAAGTAGTAGTTACCCAAGAGCACCCACTGTTTAGGTTGTCTGGCCTGATCGATCAAAATGCCTGGGCTGAGCTGGCCTGCATGAAATATCTGGTATAGCGCGCTCTGTGTTGCGCGTGGACTGGCCGGGACATACACATACACATCATAGTAGCCACTTTGGGCTGGGATGAAATACCACATAGCCTCGAAATTGGGCTTATTGTTGCGATTCTTGACATAGTAGTGGGTGTCGCCTTGCCCCCCCTGTCCAACGGCAGGCCCAGGAAACCCTTTCCAGACAAACAATTTGGGATCAAGCTCAAAGATCATCTGGTTGAGCGATGGTGTAACGGTTGTGTCAATGACTTCTCCAACCTCTGGAGCAGTCGTAAGCATCATTGTCGGGGGTGGACGAAAGGCTGTTGGCTTAACACCAACTGTCCCAATAATGCTGGGGGTTTTAGTTGGACGTGGCGTAAAGGTCAAAGTGGGTGTCGGACTGGGGCCCTTGGTCGGAGTCTTGGTTGGGTTTTTAGGCGTAGGTGTGTACTTGGGCTCGTGTCCCGCCTGGATACGTGCTGTACCGGTCGCTTCGTAGTATTCAACTACTACTGTGTGCTCACCAGCTGTCATTTTACGCTCAGCTACTGCCCACTCACCGTACTCCTGGTTGCGCCAGTTATCGATGATAAGCACACCATCCACGTACATCCGCGAGCCATCGTCGCTGCAGACGCCAAACATATATGGCCTGGCTTCAAAGTAGTCTCGCCGAGTCCAACGAATCGAGAAATCATCAGATGGGAACCCTTCCATCGGGGGGCCATCACCAAACTTAAATGTGATGACACTATCCTGTCTTGTTGCAGCCGGCGTTCCGCTCAGATAGCGGTTCTTGTAGTACTGACCTGTCCAAGCGGAGTCTGCTGCCTTTGATCTGGAAGATGGTGATGTCAGGCCAAACAGCAAAATACAAACTCCAATTGTTGCAAGCAGATAGACTCTTCGCATAAGTCACCCTCAGGCTTTCCAAGCTCCAATCCGCTTATTTCTACTACACTATCCAGTCGTTATAGTTAGTGTAGACGGTTCAATCCCTTATGGTCAAGTAGTTGCGCATTTGGCAACTAATGCCTATTCAAATGTTATTATCGCAGGGATGTGTGACTATAGCAAACACATCGCCAGTCGATTCGCGCCGATTCGCTATTGACGCTACCCTGGCGGCTCGGTAAAATATAGGCCAGTGGGCGATGTCCAAACGCCCCTTTTTGTTTGTCTATCATTGTTTGTCTATCACTGAAGAACAAATTCCAGGCTGTTTGTAACATGTCTCAAGATGGCAGCCAGGTAATGTGAGGAGTTGTCTGATGAGTGAAAACATTGTACTTGAAGCTGCTGTCCGCGACGTTGTAGGCAAGCATGTCAGGCACTATCGTCGACAAGGACAAATTCCGGCGACTGTCTATGGGCCAGACTTTTCTCCGATGAATCTGTTTGTTGGAGAGGTTGAGTTACGCCAGGCTCTGGTTCAGGCAGCTGGAACACACTTGATTGAGTTGCATCTTGACCAGGAGGTTATTCCGACCCTGGCGCGTGATGTCCAACGCCATCCTATCCGTGGCGACCTTCTCCATGTCGATTTTTACCGTGTTGCAATGGATCGGCTCATCCGTACCGAAGTGCCTGTTTTGCTGGTAGGAGAGTCTCCGGCTGTTGCCAGAAAAGAGGCTATAGCGATCCAGCATCTCAACAGCATCGAGATCGAAACTCTGCCGGGCAATCTTCTGCCTAATATCGAAGTTGATATGTCTCAGCTTGATTCAGTTGGTGAACAGATCCTCGTTGGCGACTTGAAGCTGCCTAGCTCGATTAGGATTATCACCTCGTTTGACGAGGTGGTCGTTAAGCTTGACTATGCTGAGGGCGTGGCAGAGATCGAGGATACACCGGCAGTCTCGGCTGAGCCGGAAGTTCTTACTGCCAAGAAAGAAGGCGAAGGCGATTAAGTAGTTCTTTCTCCGATTGTCCACTCAAAGGGGCCAGGTAGATTTTTTCCTGGCCCCTTTTAATGCTTGGGATATCCATCAACTGGACTTTGCGTCTATCTGACTGAATGGTTATGGAGAGTTACGCGAAGGCACAGGGTTTTCCTCGATACAGGTGACGTTCAAAAAGTCTCGTTCAGATCAACGCTGTCATTCCTGCGAAAGCGGGAATCCGCCACCCTGTCTCTCCCACATCCCGCCTGCCGGGCCCGTTCTCTCGAAAGTGGGGCGTAGGTGTGGGGTAGGAATCTACTTACCAAATGGAAGATTGTTGCTGTGCAAAGTCGAACGGCGATCCAACTCCTCTGTAATAGGTTAGAAAGATCATTTTGTTGATGCCTGTGGGGTGGTATATCAACCCTCTCCCTGATTGTTGCCTGGTGGAGCGGAAGGTATTTCCGGTTTGGTCAGATATAATTCGAATGGCCCGGTTGTTTTACCGTAGTTCCATAACAACAATACATAACGTCCCGACTTTGGCAGCTCAATGCCGTCGAGAACCGGGTCTTTTCCCACATCATCATCTTTGGATACCAACAGGTAGCCATCAGGAGAGTACAAATCGAAACCCAGATCGAGACCAGTTCCACCAACGGCTTCGGCATTTATGCCTACCAGATCGCTTGCCTGAGCATCAAAGGTGTAGGCCAGCACCATGCCGGGCCCAGTCATCTCGCCTTTCTGAAAATCCCGTCCAGGGGTTATCTTGCCTCCTAAATTGATATCGACCTGTCGAATAGGGCGAATGTAATATTCTATCTGCCCTCCGCCGCTCTTGGGGTCAAATTCCACCTGATAAGAGCCATCGAAGGGAAATTGAATGAAGCTTAACAGTTCACGTTCATTGCTTGCGCCTAGATCGGCCAGTGCCACTCTGTTACCATATGGATCGTACACGGCAACAATTATATCTATGTCTGAGCTAATTGGACGGACATCCACCAGTACGCCATCTGGCGTTGAGCCATCGAAAGTCAACCATGTGCTTTTGCGAGGTTCTGTGCTCAGCTCGATCTGAGTACGGGTGCCGATGACTGCTTCCTCGCCGGAAATAGAAGGCCCAACCCCCAAGACATAATCCCCAATATGTTCGTCGCAATTGCTAATAACGACCATGTAGGTACCCGACTGAGCTGGCATAAAATTCCACAAATAGGGATCCTTGCCGATGTTATCATCGCGGGCCTGCAGCAGTTTGCCGTCCGGCCCATATAACTCGAGCTGCAAATCCAGGCCGTCACTGAGTGCTATTGCCGAGAGGTCAAAACGCTGTCCTCTCTCAACCGGCAGACTGAAGGTGTGATAACTGGCCGGTTGGCGTATCGTTCCACGCAGTTCCTGATTCATGGATGTAAAGGCTCCGCCACCTTCCAGGATCGCTGGATCAAGCTGGTAAATCGAAACCCCCAATTCACCTTCACCTGAGGCAGAGCCAAATCCCAGTTCATAGTATCCGGTGCTTGGAAATTGGAACTGCCCGATGGTTTCCGGTTCTCCCCCTTTGCCTCGATTAACAGATGCAAGCCGATCTCCTGATGCGTTGCCAATGTAAATCGTTGGGTCGATATCGCCGGAGAGGACAATGACCTCTATTCGTACTGGATATTCAACGTCACCTCTTAGCGAGTAGATCGAGGATGCTTGGGGATCAACCCGGACCCGAAACTTATCAAGAAGCTGCGGGCCGATGTTTTGAGGTGCATTAGTTTGGATATTGGTTGAGGGTGTTCCCAGGGGGATCAATGTTGGCCAAAGAGTGGGGGAGGGGGAGGGAATCGGTACACCTGATGCCCCCCTCACCGACATGCAACTTCCCAAAATCGCTCCTGCCATGAAAACAGGGCCGATGCTTTGAATAAGACGACATGGCAAAAAGAGGGGCAAGCTGTACCTTGCCCCTGGCATACCCATAAAAGATCGCAACCACAACATCATCTAATAAAATACCCCGTCATTGTTAATCGATTTGCCGCATTTCGGTTTTGTTCAACAAGGCTTTTCCCACTAACACTTTAAGTTTGTAGGCATCTGCTTATCCGAGTATATGTTCGCATTGCACGCATCGAAAGCAGATCGTCTCTGATTGGCTACTTTTACTTGCGCGAATAGACAAGATCGTAAGTGCCGGTTGCATCGTTGAACGAATACACAATTACTGTAAAAGTGCCGGTCTGGGTTACCTGATAGTCTAACTCCGGATCTGAAGGATTGTCACCTGTCGAGTCATCGGCGAATATGAGCTGCAGGCCATTGGTTCCCAGTAATGCAAAACCTATTTCCAGTTCGCCATTTTGGTTAACCGAATGAACTGCCAGGGAAATTCTGTCCCCTGCGTTGGCATTGAATTGATAAACATGAAAAACAGTTGGTTGCGCAAAGCTGCCAGGCAGCACTTTGCTGAGCTCATCTCCAAAAGTTCCACCACCAGTAGCACTGTTTGGTAGTAGGTTAGCGCGGAACGAGGCATGACCGGCCCCATAGGGCTTGAGTTCCAATTGATAGCGTCCTGCATAAGGAAGCTGTACCTCGTTGATCGCTTCGTCTTCTCCCTCTTTTTCACCAACCGCATAGGCAATAATCTGCCCAAAGGGACTACGGAGATAGATATCGAGATCGACCTCCTCATCCAGGTTAAATACCTCAATGCTGATCACGTCGCCAATATTACCGTCAAAAGTAGCTGTCAGATTGCTGCCCTCGTAGAAGGCGGCACGGTATTCATGATTGTAGATAATATCAGGATCACCTTGCGCCTCAGGTGGTATGGCGTCTGATGTTATCTCGAAGGTGTAAGCGCCAATAGCCGTACCAACACTGCTAACGATGGCTGTGTAAACCCCACTGATAGACACGACATGGCCTGTCACAATGGCGTCGAGATCGACAGGAGGCGCGACATCATCGGCCTCGGTAATGTACTGTCCGTCCGGCCCGTAGAGTGTCAGGTGCATATCGGGGCTGCCCAAGACATTCGCTTTGGCAGAAACGGTGATAATATCACCCTGATTCAGGGAGATCTGATAAGTGTGATAGACACGCGGAGAACTGATCATGCCATCGGCAATTTGTCCGATTCCGCCGACAATTCCGCCGCCACTCGCAGAAGCAAGGCCGGTGACTACCACATGTAAGTTCCCTTCCCCTTTGCTGGGTGAGAGGACAATCCGGTAGGTGCCTTCGTAAGGTACGGCAAATTCTGGTAATGACTCGACCATTACACCCGGATTCGATTCGAGCGAGACCAGCAAATTGCCGAACTTATCAACCAGGCTCAGCTTGTAATCAAGTGTACCATCAACTAAAGTGGAATCCAGGTTGATGACTTGCAAAGCAACTGCATCGAATACCAACTCGACGTTATCTCCCTGTGTTGCACTGAGGGGAGTAGTCTGATCGAGGATCACCGTTCCAGGTGTGACACCTTCTTCTGGTGCCGGCGTGATCGTTGCTGGACCGGCTGTGGCTGCTGCCAGATCGGGAAGCGTTGGTAGCGGAGTTGCCTGTGGTTGTCCAGGAGCACTGAACTGGCAGGCCAATAAGAAGATCAAGAATAGGATAAGGGTCCACTTGAAGTTAAGTTTACTGTTCAGACGCGCTGCCCACAGGGTCATGAGAGACCTCCTAGCTTTGTGCGACATTGTTGGAAATGGGCATGACCTTGTCTGGATCATACCCCACCTGGATCACGGCTCGTGCAAATATGAGATAGCCTGTATGCCCAACCATCTGGTCTTCGGGGCGAACCCGGCTTGGAAGCGTCTTAAAAGAGCGCAGCAATAACTCGCTGGCTTCAACAAAACCATAACCGGGATGTGTTACGAGTGCCTCCATCATCTCTGTCAATTGATTCACGGTTGGCACGATACAACCTAATACGCCACCACCACGCAGCGCAGACCGCGCTTGATCGAGGAACCGATGAGGGGTTGAGACATCCAGGAAGACTGCATCTACATCAACCTCATCGAACCCGGCCGTGATATCTCTCAGCTTGCAAGTAACACGGCCTGCCAGATTAACACGCGCAAGATTTTGTACCGCCAGTTGCTGCATATCCTCGCGAACCTCGTAGGAAAAGACATGCCCTGTATCACCCACCATTGTCGCTAACGCTATGCACAGCCCGCCACTGCCCATTCCGGCCTCGATGATGCTGGAACCGGGTTTGATGCCCAGCTTCATGATAATATAACCTGCGTCTTTAGGAAAGATGATCTGGCTCTTGCGTCTGATGTAGCGAATTAACTCCTCTGTGGTTGGTGTCAACAAGAAATAGGGAAACCCTAAGTGTGTATATACTCGTAACCCGATAGGCTGGCCAATCAGAGCGTCATGCGCAATGAAGCCGCGATGTGTTTCCAGCTTCCGCCCAGCCTCTACAGTACGAATATAGCATCGATGATCTTTATCACTCACCAACAAAACAGTATCACCAGGTTGTACTCGACGCAAACGACATCCCCTTTTTCTTGGAATACGTGATTTTATTATACAGTGCCCGCCAGTACCATTCCAAATTGCTCGAATCGTTGTCTCGTCAATCGCTGAAGCGTATTGGGCTTGTTGATCGCTTGTTTGGACAATAAAATAAGATGCCGAGCAAGCAAGACGGACTGTGTTATCTTCATTCACACTTGCATTTTACACCGAAGTTCAATAGACTGTAGCTTGGCAAGCGCTGGGATGCTGGTTTGAGATACAGCATCACAACATCGATAAGTAGGGGACATTCCACTGATGGTCACCAGGATTATGGTTGTTGATGATGAAGTGGGTGCGCTGACACTCATTGGCATAATGCTTGAGCGGGGCGGATTCGAGGTGCTTAAGGCCGGTGATGCTTATGCTGCCCTCGATCTCCTGACCACGGAGAGCCCTGATATGATCATCCTGGATGTCATGATGCCCGGCATGGATGGCATTGAGCTCTGCCGGCAGCTTCGGAGCACCCACCACACACAAAATACGCCTGTTCTGATCCTCTCTGCACGCGGTGATGCCGAAGCGGTACAGCAGGGGATTGCAGCAGGGGCTGATGATTATCTGTCCAAACCCATCCTGCACCACGATCTTATTTCCAAAGTTAGAGAGTTGCTCAAGATCAATGGAACAGGAGATTAGCGTCAATTATTTGATGCTGCTTCTGCTTGTCGGACTGTTTTCTCTGACTGTTTCTGAATTGAGAAGATACAAAAAGGCTGAGGCAGTGAGCCGGTTTGGTGCTCAGTGCCCTCAGCTTTTTCAGCCGTTCAGTGGCTCAACATTCAGGCGGAGCGGCATGTCGTCAAGCCGCGCGGTGGGGGGCATGGGTGGTAACTTAAGGGATTGGGCATTACTGGTTGTGTCTGGTGATCAGTTTTTTGCTTGCTATGATTGGCTAACCACATCTTGGGTAGAGACTAACAACTAATAGCTAACCGCCAACAGCTCACTATCATGCTTAAGTGACCGCCTATGGCTGCTGGGGGGCGGTCTCCCCACCGACTGGCGCTCTCCGTCCGGCGGGTATCGTGTCGAACAGGGGTAGCTACTCGATGCGCGCCTGAGCCTTTGGGGGGCACGTCCTATCATCCTCCAGGGGTCATCCCAGTGTCTTCCTTTCATCCTCTTAGATTCACACATAGGTTTGCATTTCCCGGTGAGGTCGGTGTCCCAACCTCCCGCTGACCCTCCCCGCCGCATCGATGCCGGAATAGCCCAGCGATGGATCACATCGCCCGGCACATTGACAATCTGCACTCCGGCGCGGGCAACTTCCTGTGCTTCGATATGTGAAACGCCGATGCCAGCCAGATCGATACCGTGCTACACCACCAACGGCGCCAACCGGATCACGCGCATCGATGCGGGCGCGAGCGGCGCGTGCGATGGCTCCGAGACCATCCGGGAATAAAGTCTCCAGGTTAGGTTGATTTTTGGAGAACATTGTCTGCTTACTGTGTCAAACTGGGAACTGTTGATATGGGGAAGGGGCAGTCTGAGACCTACCCGACTGGCAGGGCCGAGCCTGTTTGCCGACAGCGGCTTGACAATCATTCAAAACGTCGGGATAATCCGCCCTATGATGGTTAACCGACGCTTGTTGTCACTATTGATAGGTTTCTCTGGTCTCAGCGCAGTGCTTGGCGCGTGCAACGTTCCGGCTGTTAATTTGCCGGTACCGGTGTTTGGTACTCCTGCGCCTACCTTACCGCCGACACTTACACCTAGCCCAACGTTACCCCCTACGCCAACCCCGATGCCTATTGAGGTTGCTCACCAGGGTGAGCGCAATCTGCGTAATGGCGACTGGGACACCGCAGCTCAAGAATTCCAGATGGTACTGGCTGATCCGGGAGCGTCTACCGACCTTATTGTCATGGCTCGAATCGGATTGGCTCATGCGTCGTTGCGGCGTGGTGATTTTGCTGCCGCCAAGACCGCGCTTGATGATTTCCTGACCCAGTATCCCGATCATCCTAAAGCTGCTCAGGTATATTTTTTGCGTGGTGATGCCAGGATGGGGCTCGGTGATTGGCCTGGAGCGATCTCTGACTTTGAGGCTTATAAGAGCTTGCGGCCGGGTTTGCTGGATTCCTATGTCTATGAGCGAATTGCCGATTCACAGCTGGCGTCCAACCAACCGGATGCGGCTTTGCAATCCTACAATCAGGCTCTCTCAGCTGGGCGTTACCTGGTCGGCGAGTTGCTGCTGAGGGAGAAAGTTGCCTCGATTGGCCGCTCACTGGGAAAAGTCGATGTTGCCACTGCGCACTATCAGGCCATCCTTGAAAAAGCACAGAATGCGCCCTACCGTGCTTCTATCGAGCTCATGATAGGGCAAACGTGGTTTGAAGCGGGACGGTACGATGAGGCTTACGAGCAATTCGATCATGTCTTCATGACCTATCCCAGTACCAATGAAGCACTACAGTCCCTTCGCGCTCTCATCGATGCCGGTTACGATGTTGATCAGTACAATCGTGGTTTGGTGAATTATTATCAGAAGCAATACGACATTGCTATCGAGGCTTTTCAAAATTATTGGGGTGCTGAGAGGCCATCTGATTACACACCTGAATCATATCTCTTCGTCGCGCGCTCTTATCGTGCTCTGGGCAATAATGCGGCGGCACTCACTCAGCTCCAGGTCCTTAAAAACCAGTTCAAGCCGGCTGAAACAGACATCTGGGGGGAAGGGTGGCTCGAAGAGGCCAGCATCTATGCCGATCAGGCCAATATGGTTGCCGCATACGATACATATGAGCAGTTTGTTGCCGACCACCAAACACTGTCACAGGCACCGGAAGCCCTCTATCGGGCAGCCCGGTTGGCCGAGGCAAACAATGATACTCAGAAAGCGGCTGTCTACTATCAACGATTGGCGGCGGAATATCCTGCTGATGAGCGCGCCGCAGCCGGATTGTTCGGCATTGCTATGGAATCCTATCGACGCAATGATCTGAGCACGGCCGAGGCGCTCTTTCGTAATACAGTGCAACTTCCTGCCAATGCCCGTCCGGCGGCGGACTACTTCTGGCTGGGCAAGACGCTCAGTGCTACCGGTCACATTGAGGATGCTACCACTGCTTTCAATTCGGCGATGTCCAACGAGCCGTCTGGTTATTACGGGTTGCGGGCAGCTGATCTGCAAACAGGCCAACTGCCCTTGGCACCTCCAGTCCATGTTACGTTTCCTGCCGATATCGATGAGGGACGTGTCGAGGCTGAGCAGTGGCTGATCACCAGATTTGGCCTTACTGCCACGTTGCCCCTGGCCGAGACGCTACGCCCTGACCTTGCCGGCGATATCCGGATAGTTCGTGGACAAGAGCTGTGGGATCTGGGATTGATTCTTGAGGCCAAAGAAGACTTCGAGAGTGTGCGGAGAGGCTTTCAGGATGATCCGCTGGCCTTGTATCAGCTTGCCATTTACTTCCGTGAGATTGGCCTGTACCGGTCCTCTGTTTTGGCGGCGGGTCGATTGTTCACGTTGTCAGATACAACTCCATTGACTGGACCATCATTTTTGGCCCGGCTGCGCTATCCTACCTATTTCTCCGATCTGATACTGGCCAGATCGGAACAATACAATCTTGATCCATTGATGGTATTCTCACTGATCTGGCAAGAGAGCACCTTTGAAGGATTTGCTACTTCATCTGCATCGGCTCAAGGTCTGATGCAAATCTGGCCTCCCACAGGGGAAGATATCGCAGAAAATCTGGCCTGGCCCAACTATCGCCCCAGCGATTTGCAGCGTCCTTACGTCAGTGTGGCCTTTGGAACATGGTTGTTGCGCGACGAACTTGATCGCTTTGACGAGGACATCTATACTACACTGGCAGCCTATAATGCAGGAACTGGCCGGGCGGCGGAATGGCAGACGGCATCCGCCGGTGATCCTGACCTCTATGTTGAGGTGATCACACTCGCTGAACCACAAGCTTACATCCGGCGTATTTACGAGCACTATGCCGCATATCGCGCGCTCTATGGCTCGTCATAAAAGACTCTAGTACAGTTGGGCAGAAATAGCCCGGCAGTTAAAGAAGCCCTTCATACCCAACTGTTTAAGTGTTTCGCATGTGGCCATAACCGACGGCTTACTTATGCCGCGAAACACTTGGGTGATTGGGGATGGAGGCTTCGACGCATGTAAGCCGTCGGCCTACGATTGTATATTCCGGGGCTATGTGTGCCCAACTGCACAGTCAGTTCCAAATTGAGTTGAGTTCGCCCGGTAACCGCGGCGATAATGCAGAAAGTATAAGCAACGAGAGGCAGACTCAATGGCACGCCGTTTTGTGGAAAATACACTGCATACAGGGCAAGTCGCTTACCTTCACGCACGGGGCTTACTTGAGCTTGATTTCCCGGTGCTGGTTCGGCCTACTGAACAACGATATAGCTACGTAGTAGCTCAGTATCCTGTTCTGGATGATGCCGGGTTATACCATCGTGTCTGGCATCCCACGGAATCGATGCAGATGGTGGCCGCCCAAGCCTTTCGGAATTGGTATGTTGGCTATCCACAGCAGATCGAGGATGACAATATTATCTGGGAGGCTGCTCGTCGCGTGCATCGGCTGGCAAGCGCGGCTCAACCGGATGCTTTGGCGCAGGCAAAGCCCTACTTCAAGCGTATTGCAACCTATTTGAGTGAACAAAGTGGGGAGAATGTCTCGACCGTGACACTGGCGGTTATGGCCGAAGTCTATCGGTGGCTGGGCTCGCTGGTATTTCCCCATCCGATGACTGCCAGTTTCTGTTCTGCTACTCTTTTACTGATGCTGGGTGTTCCCCGTGAGCGGGTAGCAGTATTTGGTATGTACTACCAGGATCCAACCATCTATTACCAGTCTGATAGCGACTGGCACGCCGGATTCCTCAGCGGAACACCTTACTATACCATTATGGGATTGTTTGTCGCTGGTCGTTGGGTTCCCATTGATTTCACCCTGTTGGCCGACGGCCCACACTGGCGCCTGCAAGATAAGCCACATCCTCATTTGCGCCATGCCAAACTAGGCCGACATCCTACCGACGGAGCCTCGTTGGTCGTAGATTTTGCCCACCCATACACGATGTTGTTTGCGCCGCCGGGGCCGATCTCTCGGGCTGACTCGCCTTTGCTGGCACGCATTCCGTTGCTTCGACTGTTTGGGTGATGGCGTTATGGGCACTCGCAGTCATCATCCTCGGCCAGTACATTGTACAGATCATCGAATACCTGATCACCACGAATGGGCTCCCCTGTGTCTTCTTCTTGCCCGACTGCCAGGCTCAGATCGCGCCGATAATCAGAGGCCAGGTCTATATTTGTAGCTTCGCGGACAAGCTTGATCGCGTAGGCTGCGTTGGCGATGCCATAGCGTGTAGTATGTGAATCCAGTAAGGGGAAGAAATAGGTGCAGCTTGCATACATGCGCTGCCGGTAGTATTGAGCCTCTACCAGTTTTAACAATCGCTCTGCCTGTTCACCGCTGACATCGACCTCTGCTTCTTGAAGGAAACGCTCGCGCGGGGTGCTCCCAAGCACAACCTTGATGTAGGCGTTGCGCAGTGCAATTGGATCGATGCCGTTGACCTTGGTCATCTCTTGCCGATAAAGGCTATCGATCTCGATACGTAGGCTGTCCATCGCGCGGCGTACCGCTCCTTTCCAGAACGAATCGCCAGGTGTACAACCACACCCTGTGGCCCAACGACCCAGACCATGCCCGCAGCTCCAGGCCGTGTTTTCCCGCACTGTCACCTCATCCTGTGGCTCGACCATCCGCGCGTAACGACCAAGTGTGACAACTTCGTAGCCGGCAGCGAAGGCTTCGTAGGTTAACAACCAGTGCAGGAACTGTTCCTCACCCAGCCAATGATGGCCGAATGTTTCGCCATCGGTGGCGAGCAATGTCAACCGCCCGGCATCTCGCTTGCGCGGGATCAAAACCTCGTGCGCCCAGCGCCCGGCTCCTCCAAAATATCCCAGACGAAAGGCCATGTCGTTCGAAATCTGCTCGTCACGAACAAATACCTTGATGGCTTTCCCTTCCGGTAAACGTACCCGGTATGGTCCTGCGCCCGGCGGTTTGCCCTCTACCTGACTTTCAGTCAAGACCACCCATTCGATCCCTTGCTCGACGAGGGCTTCCAGGGTCTCGATATCGACGGCCATCTCAGGTAGCCACATACCAGTGGACTGCCGGCCAAACCGGTAAGCAAAAGCAGTTTTGCCCCACATGATCTGTGTGGCTTTGTCCTCACGCCGATCGAGTGGAAGGATGGTGTGATGCATAGGCTGGGCAACAGCATTCCCGGCTTGATGCCGGGTGACATTCAAGGCGTCGGCCTGAAGGATGAGCTGGTAGGTGGTGGCGTTGTTTTCTGCCAACCAACTCATCAAGGTTTCACCAATGTTGAACGATATCTCTTCGAAGTTACCTATTTTTGCATTGGGCTCATAACACTCAGTCGTGATGCGCTCATTCCAGTTCGTCGCGGGAGCGGCATCCGGCTCGATGAGTGGCTCTTTACTGAAGGGGTTTCCTCGTGGCGGTTGATAATAATGGCAATGGATACACAGATACTGCATATTCGGCATTGTTCCTACCCTTCCCCTGTTGCTTTAAGGCCCCACTTACCCGATGTACCATGATTGGTGGCAAATGGTGCTTTGCTAGTCTGTCCGTATGGCAGATGGTACGTCTGCATTGTCCGGAATCTTCATCTGCTTGAAGTCCTCGTTATACAAATCCGATCCGATCTGTGCTCCTCGGCCTACAACGATGCCTGTTGGCAGACGTGTGTTTTTGCCTATGACAACAATTCCAAGGTCTTCGGTATTTTCGGTAACTCGACCCACTTTCGAGTTGTGACCAATAACGCAGTTTTTGTCGATGATTGCTCGCTCAACCTTCGCGCCGGCCTCGATGTATGTGTCGGTTAGAATAATCGACTCGCGGACTACCGCATCAGGCCCTATATAGACGCCTGGTGATAGTACTGACCGTTCGACGAGGGCGCCGCTGGCGATGATCGATCCGTCCGTGATCAGGCTGTCGCGGATTACGGCGCCGGCCTCGATGTGAACAGGAGGTCGCTCCTCACTGCGGGTATGGATGACCCATGATCGATCCGTCAGATCCAGGGCAGGGGGATGCGCTACCAGGTCCATATGAGTCTCCCAATAGGCATCGATTGTCCCAACGTCTACCCAGTATCCCGAGAATTTGAAGGCATAGACGCGCATCTTGTCATCAATCATACGGGGAATCAAGTCTTTGCCGAAATCGTGTGAAGAAGCTGCTCTGGCAGCGTCCTCACGTAGCAAGCGGTCCAGTACCTCCTGGCGAAACAGGTATACCCCCATCGATGCCAGTGTGCTCCGTGGCTTGGCCGGTTTCTCGGCAAATCCCGTTACCCGGTAGCCGTCGACTTCTACAATACCATAGCGAGGTGCTTCCTCGACAGGCACATGGATGGTACAGACTGTCGCGTCGGCTTTATGCTCCTGATGAAAAGTAATCAGGTGATCGTAATTCATCTCGTAGACATGGTCACCGGATAGGATCAGGGTCAGATCAGGGTTGCGATCTTGGATAAAGCTAAGGTTTCGGTAAACCGCATCGGCAGTTCCTGCATACCAGTCTGCCCCGCTGCGCCCAAGGAACGGCTGGAGAATCATCACTCCCCCACTGAAGCTGCGGTCGAAATCCCAGGGGCGTCCAATGCCAATGTGCTGGTTGAGAGAATGAGGACGGTATTGGGTCAGAACCAGCACATCGAAGATGTTGGAATTGGCACAATTAGATAACGTAAAGTCGATGATACGATATTTACCCGCAAATGGCACAGCCGGTTTCGTGCGTTTACGGGTCAGTACTTTCAGACGTGTTCCCTCACCGCCAGCCATGATCACAGCAACTACTTTCATCGATCGTCCTCACTCTTCCTGCTAGTAAAATTTTTGCCGATATCAGCCCCACCACCTGGAAAATCCGGGGGGGCTATCATTGTCGGATATCAGGCATAAGCCTGACGTAGCTCGATGGTCTGTCGATACAAATCGAGATAGCTTGTTGCCGAACGCTGCCAACTGAAATCACGTTGCATTGCATGTTGTTGGCGTATCTGCCACCCTTGCCGGTTGCGATGATACATTTCCAACGCCTGCCCAAGCACAAAGTGGAGCGCGCCAGGCTGATAGTCCTTAAACAGAAATCCTGTTTGATCATCGACTGTGTCAGCCAGTCCGCCTACATCGCGAACCAGTGGCAGGGCACCGTAGCGCATTGCAATCATCTGGCCAAGTCCACAGGGCTCGAACAGGGATGGCATCAAAAAAACGTCGGATCCTGCATAGATACGCTCAGACAGCGGCTCATCGAAGCCCAATTGCACCGCCACTTTGCCTGGAAAGTCCTGTTGAAGCTGGGCGGCGGCATGCTCATAATGAGGCGCCCCGGCACCCAACAACACAAACTGAGCATCGTTTCCCTCCAGTGTCCAGCGTACAGCAGGGAACATGATTTCAGGGCCTTTCTGATCCACCAACCGCATCACTGCCCCGATCAAAGGAATATTGGCACGCACAGGCAATCCCATTTCGGACTGGAGTGCCTGCTTATTCTCGCTCCGCGATGATAGTGACCCGGCATCGTAAGGAGCAGCAATTTGCCGGCTGGTTGCCGGGTTCCATTGCTCGGTGTCGATGCCGTTCAGGATGCCTTTCAGGTGTAGCAAACGCGCATGAAGCAGGCCATCCAACCCATAGCCACCTTCTGGCGTTGCTATCTCTTGGGCGTAGCGTGGGCTGACTGTGCTGAGCATGGTGCTGTAGGTTAACCCAATTGCCATCAGGTTTTCAGTCTTATCCATGACCCTCAAAAGGGGGTGATTCACCTCTGGTAGCCCGGCGCGAGCCAGATGCCATCCCACTCCCCATCCCTGATACTGCATATTGTGGATCGAGAGCAATGTGGAAGCCTTACCCAAGATTCGATCAGTTGCATACACACGTTCGAGCAAAAAAGGCACTGCGGCCGTGTGCCAATCATTGGCGTGATAGACATCAGGTCGCCATCCCTCGCTTTCTGAGAGATGACGAACAAGCTCCAGACTCGCCATCGAGAAGAAAAGAAAGCGCCCCACGTCGATCCCCTCATCGGCGCTGTAGACAAATTTCTCATGAGGGGCAAAAAACGGCCAACCCCGAATGAAGTAAAAGCTTACGCCTTCCCGTTCGATTCGGGCGATCTGTACGTTTGCTATCCCTTCATTCCATGCCATTTTGAATTCGTCATATCGACGAATCCCAAACCGCTCATCATTGATCTGGCCATAATGAGGCAAAAACACGCGCACTGCATGGCCCAGTCGAGCCAATGCCGGCGGCAGTGAGCCGACAACGTCACCCAGACCGCCGACTTTGACAAAAGGCGCGCATTCAGCTGCTACGAAGAGAATATTCACTGCCGCTTCGCCTTGTTTTAGATATCTGTAAATCGCCGTTCAAGTTGTTGTATCATGACGAACGAGTGATTGGCGACCAGTTTTTATATCCAGATGATAACTGCCCCATCTTGCCAATCAGCCATGGCGCCTGATGCCATCAACGCGGCTTGAACCAACGATAGTCAATATCAGGATAGACCTTGTCAACCTCATATAGCTCATCGGCCATCCGGCGGTCAGGCTGACCGGCCTCGAGTGACTCTGCCAGGGCTTCGAAGCGCTCGACATGTCGGGTGAAGCGGCGAATGGCGTATTCCCGAGCCTGCCCTGTCGTGACCAGGAAAGGCCAGTCGCTCGATTGTAGCAAGAGGAGTTCGCGGGCAGTCATATTCAGTACGATTCTGGTGTCTCCATCGGCATTGGGGTAGCGTGTAGCCAATGCTTCCATACGTACCTCTGCATTGTGAATTGGTGTCCACATCCAATGCGTATCGTGATTGTCCCATGTCCAGTGTGTTCCGCCCATTCCCCACGAGCTTTCCGGAATATGCAATACCTCAGTTGGCTGGTGGCGCTCGATGAAGTCGCTGGCGCGTACCAACTCTATAGCCGGATCATCAGCCAGCAACGCCAAGACTTGCTTAATCCACTCGATGCCTTCAAACCACCAATGGCCGAACAGCTCGGTATCATAATTGGAGGCAATAATGCCGAAATTGCCGGTCTCCTCATGATAGCGTTTGAGGCGATCGGAGGCCAGCCAGGCGAAGTGACGGGAATGTTCACTGACCTTGTTGGCGGCCCAATCAGGGTGATAATAGTCTTTGAAGCCCAGATCAACGCGGGTACCGCTTACTCGCCAGTATTGCAGGCCGGAAACACCATCTTTCTTATGGAATTCTCGATAATCATAGTCGCCAGGGTAGCCCCATTCTGCCGACCAGACTTGCATGCCGGTGCGGTTATCACGGCCGATTACAGCTACCCCTGAATGTTCCTCGGCACCTGGTCCGGCAGTTGTGTCTGAAACATAATAAGGCTGGAAAGTGCTGGCCTGACGAGCAGGGATGACGGCCTGGATGGGGATAACGTATCGGCGCCGGATTTCGCCGTAAGGTCCAATTGCATCGCCGGCAGCAACGCCAACCGGTTGGCCGCCTTCGATGGTATGAGTTTCGCTGAAGAATAATTTAATCCCCAGATCTTGGAGAAATTTTTCGAGGCCAGGGCGTGTCTGCCCATCATCAGCGATGTAAGCGGGGCGATAGGCGCACTCGGGCAGCCAGATGGCTCGCGGCGGTCGCCCGAAGTGACGCCCATAGGCAGTCACAGCCGTTTGTATCTGGCCATAAATGGAAGAATCGCGGCTGAGAAGTGGCAGGTAGCCGTGCGTTGCCGCACAGGTGATGATCTCGACCATTCCCTCGTCTTGAAGAGTCTTGAACGCGCCAATCAGGTTACGCTGGTAGCGTACATCGAAGCTGTTCTTGATATTTTCATACCATTGTGTATAGAAACGGGCCAGATAAGCAAGGTGAAGCTCCTCTTCCTCATCAAAACGCTCGATATCGCTTTGGGCAGCCTGGATCTTCTCCTCCAGGTAGGCGTCGAAATGATCACAGACATCCGGATCGGCCAGCTGCTCGATTAAAATGGGTGTTAATCCGATCGTCAGCCGGATAGCCGACTTTTGTTCTTTGAGATCATAGAGTGCATTCAGCAGGGGGATATACGTCTCTGAGGCTGCTTCGTGGATCCACTCCTCACCATGTGGCCAACGTCCGGCCATACGAACATACGGCAAATGACTGTGTAAGATAAACGTGAAGGCGCCAACAGGGTTCACGATGCTATACCTTTCTGCTTGAAAAGATAGGAATAGGCTAACAGTACTACAGCTTATGGTTGTGCCTTTCGAACTGCCGAAGCGTTTCTGCTTTTTTGCTCGCGTCTGAGCCCCAACCACCAATAGGGTTGTGTCACCTGCCAAAAAACAGTATCCGGTATCTATTTGTGGATAAAAACTCTTTTGGCAGACACCAAATGCGAAATTCGGGCACAGTGAAATATCACTACCTGGATTGTAGCACAGCAAAGCTTAAAACTTAAACAACACGGAGGAAGACTTGGGGGTGTTGACATTTCCTTATAGCCAGCGCACCTTTTTGGTGTCTTCTCAATAATCAGGGGGACACCAATCCGGAAACCGGGTTTTTCGTTGTTGAACAGACCATCCTGACTGCGAAAGCGGCATCAACTCTGTGCCGTTCTTGTGGAAGGAAAAAACCGGTTTCTCTTGCCGAGAGTTTCCTCCGTTTTTTTGAGAAGATCCCCTTTTTTGCGGTATCAATATCACAAAAAAAGAAGCGGGGCGATCCTACAAAAGGATCGCCCCCTCTGCAAGAGAGGCGCGGGGTTACGCTGCTACACGTTTCCCGCTGCCGCTCTTGTTACTTGCTCTATTGGATTACACGGTGGGAGTGGTGTTTGTCTCGTGCTGGACAAGCCAGTCCAGAACTCTCTCTCCCAGATAAGGGTAACAATAGCTTCGTCCGTTACCTGTCTCGATAGCAGCCACTACCGAGAAAGCTCCAATAACGAACGGTAGGGCCAGCCAGATCAGAATAATCAACAAGGTTAGCAACAAGGAAAACGGGATCAAAATCACACCGATGATTACCAAGCACAAAAGGACGGTGATCACCCAGGCCAATGTCATGACTATCACCCCAATCAAGATAGCGACCAGGAAACCCACTGTTGCCACAATCTGCAGCGCAAATGCTTGTGCCGCCTGTTCGGCTACATAACGGGACTTGTCTTTGTAGGCCAGGTAGATTCCAAAGGGGATAAATACCAATAACAAACCACCCAATCCTCCCGTTGGCACAGCAACCAGCAAAGTCACAATGGTACTGATGTGTGCTATTGTGGCCCAGGTCCGCTCCTCCGATGTTGTCTCTGGCCTGGCAGCTCCTAACTCTTGCCGTTTCATCTCACTCATTCTCATTCTATACTCCATACTATCCGTCGAATCTCATCATTCATTACGCACCGGGTGTGTCATGAGTTGCAGGACTGGCCGGATTGGCATATTGCAGCTTGCTTTGGTAGTCGTTGCATTGCCAATATACTATAATGGTAAAGATCTTGTCGGCGAATCCGCGAAATACCTCGTAGGAGTGGTTCTCAGACCCGCTCGATTGATGGGGCCAATCCTATTCGTCGACAGTATCTTGTAAAGGCATCAGGATTGCCGCCTGGCATTTGGGTTTTTGTCTTGCTTAAACGAGATGATGGATGAAGTGTTGGCCGGGGTCAGTTTCAACATATCTTCTCAATAGACTTTATCGGGAGTAGCTGAACTACGCATAGAACGATGTTGATTTCACGCATAGAATTCTTATTACCGATCAAATCTACTAATCAGGGGATAACCACCTGAAAATTCGAACCTGAGAGAAAGGACATCTTATGTCCACGCTAAAGCCGATTGTCTGTGCCACTTGTGGTGCAAGCAAGTTTGAACATGACAAAGAGGGTAATTTGGTTTGCTCTCATTGCGGTGTCAAGTTTGCTTCGCCGCGTGAAGAGATTCTGTGTCCTGTATGTGGTGTATCCAATGCGCCCGAGGCTAAGCGATGCATGAATTGCGGGTTGACATTGGGAAAGCTCTGTCCGGTATGCAATCATCTCAATCCACCTGGAACAGAGTTTTGTCTGGAGTGTGCCAGCCCGCTCGATACGCTATCTTCGGTGACCTCGCGAATGGGCGAAGGGAAGCGAATCAGTGATTCTTTGAGAGAGAAGAGGTTGGTTGGCTCCAAGTGTGATGATATGCAGTTTATGCAGCGTGAACGCCAGCGTCTGGATCAGATGGAGCGTCAGCGTCTGGCCGATCTGGCTGCACAGCAGGCCAGATCGGCTCGGGAACAGACTTTATTGATCGTCGGCTCTTTTGTCTTTGCCCTGCTCGTACTGGCCAGCGTCATAGCGGCTTTTATATTCTTTGGCCAATAATCCATCCACCTGACGATGGCTCAGGGGCGGGAAGCATTCCTCGCCCCTGACATGAATATCTACATGCCGTCTTGATTTATCATCATAGGCACTGTGTTCAAATCGCCATTGATCTCGTAAAGATGTGCTGAACTCCAGCCTCGAATGCCGTCGATTTCAATGTAAAGCCATGTGCTGCTTGCGTTCCTACTCAGCACAGGAACGGTTGCCCCTGTCATCACGCGCGAGATCATCTGATGACCCTCTCCTGGACCAGAACGTACACGCGCGGTAATTTTTGCTGTGGCAGTCACGCCTGTGGGGTTACCTGGTGGCGCTGCTCCGCCGGCCTGATCGACAACTGGAACTGTGTTGAGATCTCCTGTGATGACAAACAGGTATGAGGCAGCCCATCCTTGGCTGCCTTGATAGTCGACAAATAGCCAGCTGCCATCGGCATTTCGACCCAATACCGGCACAGTGGCGCCATAAGATATACGACTAATCGCGGGGAAATTTACCCCTGGACCGGAACGCATGCGTACAGTAGTCGTAGCTGTCGCTGTTACGTTACTGGCCACAGGAGCTTGAGCAACCGGGAGACCGCCTTCGTCAGCCGTGGGAGGCCCATAGAGTGCCTGAATCCCTGCCAGATCATCGGGCATGATACCGCGTATGCCGGTATATGTGTCCCACATCAAGGCAGACGGATCCTTGCTGTGGTCGAGTCCCAATGCATGCCCGACTTCGTGCATGGCGACAGTCTTCAGGTGGATCTGGTATCTGTTGACAGGTGGGTCGAATACCCAGGTCTCATCATCATCGAAGTGTACATCACCGGCCAGAGCGCCAAGCCAGGAAACCGGCGCGATGGCATGGGCTAGCTGGTTACCCGGCCCGTCGAAAGGCATCCCATCACCATGGCTGCCTGTTGCCCACAGAATCTCGATATCACCGAGCGTGGTTGTTTCATCCAGCCGCAATCCGCATACGTCATCCCATGCTTCGACGGCCTCGCGCACTGCCTGATGAGCCAGGTTACAATCCAATGATCGCGGGCAATTGGTAAAACTGTAAGTCACTGGATTCTTTTCCCATTTGACCCCCATGAGTACGTAGTTTGATACGGACGATGGTCCAGGAGGCAGCGAACTAGAATAGACATCTCCTGATTCGGAAACCGGATCCACTCCGGCTTGGTTGGCAGAGGCAAGTGCTACATTCTCTGGCGAGAACACACCACTAAGAGCTAACACCGCCAACAGAACAATACACATTCCTAGTATCAGCTTCACCGCGGAAGTTGATTTTCCTCTCAGCATACCAATAAACATCAAATACTCCTTCAAAAATCAACAAGAGTCACAAGCAACGAATTGATCCTGGTTCCGATCTACTCTTGGAGACTCTACCGACCGAGAAAAATCTTATAGCAAGTATAGCACACAACACAAAAGGATGGCACCACGGCAGATTGTGCGAATGGTCACGGTCGAGATTGACGATGAGTATCAAGTATCATGATATCAATTGCTGATGTGCGCGAAGGACGCGTGATGTGTTGAACTGATGATCACCCAAATCGGTGAGCTACAATGCTTAGCGTAACTACTCGACTATCCGGCGATTTCCGCGGTGTCTGTGAGCGAGCGGTCAAACGTGAGATGCGAAAAATGAGATATCATCGTTGATTGGCGCGAGCGTTTCGTGACACGCGACACAGTTATGAACAACATCGAAAGCTAACAGCCAAAAATTAATAGCCGATCAGTTACAACTTAGTTTATCAGTTGCCGGGCAAATGCCAGAGCTTCTGCCTTATCGCGAAGCTCGCCTGCAGCTTGCTCCTCTCTCAGAAGCCTGAGCATCCGACCCAGTCTTGGCCCCGGTGCCAGCCCGAGCGCATCTTGCAGGTCGCTACCGTTTAGCAGCGGGAGAGGGTCGACTACCTGTTGGTATCGGTTGAAGTAGGCTTCTAGCGGCGGCGCGACAATTTCCTCCAGGAGTTTTCCCCAGGTTTGTGGATCGGGGGTAGGGCGGTGGCTGGCCATATATTCGGCCAGGCTCAGCAACAATCCATCGATACCTGCCTCTGCGATGTTGTAAAAATACCGGTAGATGACTCGATCCGTGAGGTTGGGGAACGACATCAGGCCAAAACGTCTGGCTTGCCACATTCCATCAAGCGCGTGTATCTCTGCCCTGGAAAGGCATAGCCGTGCTCCCCACATTGCCGAGTTGTCTTCGTGTGATAGTGTTGCACCCAATACCACCAATGTCGATCTCAGCCGGCCATCGGCAAATGTCTGGCCCAGGTGTGTCTGCATTTGCTGCCGGTAGCGATCCAATATCATCACGCTCACGCCCAGCGTCAGATCAGCTGCGGTGTTATCATCTCTAACCGGGCTGATGATAGTCAACAGCCTTCCCAATGCATCGACCGTTGCCGTCCGGATTTCCATGTCATTGATACCTGGAGGCTTGCCTTCGGGTATCAATCGGTCTAGCAGATCGAGTCTGTGGAGCAGGCGCAGCGCCGATCCCGGTTGAGGCAATGCCAATAGTTTGAACAGCTCATCGCGGGTCCGTTCCGGCTGGCTTAGCTTTCCCTTCTCGTCGATCAAAGCAATCCCGGCAGCGTGTGCCGCTTCTTTCGTCGCATCCTCCATCCGCAGCCCCAATTGTAACGACTGTCTGACTGCTCTGAGTGCCCGGATGGGATCGGCAGCGATGCTTTTGAGATGGCACTGGCGCAATATCTTTGCATCGAACAGGTCATGCTGTCCACCAAGTGGATCGATGAGTGCATCGAGTCTGTCGAGTTGCACAGCCATGGCGTTGATTGTGAAGTCGCGTGCTTGAAGATCCGCCGACAGGTCAGCCCCACGCAGGCTGGCGACATCGATCACCGTTTGCCCATCGGCCTCTCTCAAGATAACGCGGCCGGTCCGCCGCTCCGGATCGACAGGATAATAAGCTCCTTTTACCCGGTCGGCCAAATAGCGAGCGACATCCAGCCCATCGTCCAGTGTGACCAGATCGATATCGTGGATGGGGCGGCCGCGTAGCGCATCCCGTACCGGCCCGCCGACCAGATACAACCGGGCCGGATCGATTGCAATCGCTGCCAACCGCTCGATGATTGTCGGCCATGTCAGTGGGCGATAGGGAGGCAGGAAGGCAAGCGTCACTACTCGTGCTCCTGGGTGAGGTTCACACCATCTTTGACAACGCCGATGAAGGGCAGGTTGCGGTAATACTCATCGATGTCTAATCCATAGCCAAAAACGAAGGCGTTGGGAATCTGGAATCCGACGTATTTGATCGGTACTTCGACTTCTCGCCGATCTGCTTTATCGAGCAGCGTGCAGATACTCAGACTGGCAGGTTGTTGGGTACTCAGCAACCGCAGCACGTAATCGAGCGTATAGCCCGAATCAATGATATCTTCGACAATCAAGACATGCTGTCCTTCAATAGGGGCGCGCAGGTCCATCAGGATGCGCACCACGCCACTGGAAGCGCGCGCTCCCGATCCGTATGATGAGATGGCCAGGAAATCGATCATGTGCGGCACTCGAATCTGGCGCATCAGATCGGCCAGAAAGAGAGTACTGCCTTTGAGGATGCCGATCATAACGAGGCTGTGCGCGTCCCGGTAATCTTCCGATATCTCATTTCCTATCTCGGCGATACGCCTTTGCAGGCGCTCCGAGTCGATCAGGATGTGATCGAGGATATCTTGGTAAGGGGGGGGCATAGAGAGTAGTCTCCGTCAATAAGATGTTATTGATATTCCAGATTGTCTACAGGTTCTGTTGACATTTCCGCGTATTTAGGGTGCAGGTTTTGAACGCAAATGTCAACAGAACCTGGTTTACCGTGTTTTGGATTGTGGAGCACAGGTGGAAAAAACAAGGTGTGACCATCCGGAAAACACAAACACGACATCTCTGAGATGTCGTGTTTGTTATTAGTCTGCTCGGTCAGGTGCAACTCAACCCATAACAAGATGCTGTTGGCGGATATGCTCGGCCCCGTCAATGGGATGGGTCTCAGACCCATCTCTACGAGGTATTGTGAGGATCTGCCGACAAGATCACAGTAATAAAGGTTTGTTGACATTTATACGGATGCTCCGGCTATTCAGGAATGAGGATTTATTAACTTACCCATCCAAAGTCCTTATCGCAGACTCAACTGGGAAAGTTATTTAATCGCCATTCCTGAAGGAAATGTCAACAGAATGACAGAGCCGAGCCTAGCTCTCTTCTTCATTGAGCATAAAGCCGCGTGTTCGCAGCTTGCGCTTGACATCGATCAGGGCCTTGTGACCAAATCCCTTGATCGCCAGCAGTGCTTCGTCGCCACCCTCGTTGAGTATGTCAACGATCTGCCCTGCCATCGTGACACCCGCTTCAGCCAACGCCTTCTCATAGCGGGTACCAAGCTCAAGCTCACTGATTGCCAGCTCTGGCGAGCGCAACATTTCACGCTGCTCTTCCTCGGCTGTGAGCAACTCGTCGCGGGCTTTAAGCCGCTTCAAGAACCGATCGACCTGCCCCTCAGTATCGACGATACGCTGTTCACCTGTATAGAATGGATGGCAGCTGCTGCATACATCGGTACGAATTTCCTGGACAGTGGCTCCTGTCGTCCAGGTATTGCCACATGCGCAGGTGATCTGTGCTTCGGGGTACCAGGTAGGATGAATGTCTTGTCTCACGCTGATTGCCTTTCGTAACTCTGCACGGCCCCATTGTGTTGGTGAGGTAGCGTACAGTCTATGTCTGTCCGACGAATAATCCCCCTGGAGTAGGGAGGTGCCGTCAACCGGCTTTCTGGATGTTAGGGTTTTCTGGCCTGACGCTGACGTATTTGTTCCCACGGGGACCCCACTCGAAGTGAACGTATCCCTCTGTAGTTGCAAATAACGTGAAATCACGTCCCATGCCGACATTGACGCCGGGGTGGAATTTCGTACCACATTGCCGGACGATGATATTGCCGGATATCACGTGCTCGCCACCGTAGCGTTTCACACCGCGTTTCTTGGGGTTACTTTCGCGTCCATTGCGGGATGACCCGCCGCCTTTTTTGTGTGCCATAACTCAGTCCTCACATTGGCTAACGGCCCAAAACCGTTAGGCTTCTTCACTTGTTTTGGTTTTCTTGGTTGACCGGGTCTTTTTAGCGGCCGGTTTTTCTTCACTGTCGCTGACTGTCTTGGTCGACCGGGTCTTTTTAGCGGCCGGCTTTTCTTCGCCGTCGCCGACTTTCTTGGTTGACCGGGTCTTTGGAGTGGCCGACTTAGCCTCACTCTCACTTGCCTTCTTGGTCGCTCTGGTTTTCTTTACGACCGGCTCGGCTATTGGTTCGATCTCAACACTGCCGGCAACAATTTCTTCGACGACCTCGGCCTTCCGAGCCGCGCGAGTTTTGCTTCCGCTTGTGCTGATGTGGTTAACCAACAGGCGGGTGTAGTTCTGTCGATGTCCCTGCTTGCGACGATAGCGAACCTTGGGCTTGTATTTGAAGACAACGATCTTTTTGCCCTTGAACTGTTCGACAATCTCTGTGTCGACGCTGGCGCCTGTTACAAAAGGCTGGCCGACCCTGGTGTTTTCGCCGTCACTAATCAACAGCACTTCCTCGAAGGTGAGCTTGTGGCCGGCTTCATAGGGTAATTTTTCGACGACGATTGTATTGCCGATTTCGGCATGGTACTGCTTGCCGCTGATGCGGACAATAGCATACATAACAATGCTCCGTTCTTCGCTTACCACCTGTGCATGCATCTCGTAAGAGCTGTCAGGGGAAGACGGTGATTAAAGAATTTCACTGGCAATGCCCCAAGATTGGGGCAGGAGGAGATTATATCGACGCGACTGTGGCCTGTCAACGACGATTTTTCTCAAGCCCTACCTGTTTGTTCACGTTGGTTACCAAAATCTCGATCTGCCGGCTTGCCAACTGTCACGCAGTTCTTACTGTGAGCTGGCATAGGTGTAGTGTGGAACCAGCCCGACATCAGGTAATGGCCAGTAAGACACCCAGGCTTTCCCGATGATATATTGTTTTTCCAGTGTCCCCCAGCTCCGCGAGTCTTGCGACTGGGGACGGTTATCTCCCATGACAAAGTAGCTGTCTCCCGGAATAGTCCGCTCGACATCATAGCTGGTGATCAGGTCGGGGGCCAGGTAGGGCTCTGTCAATAATTGCTCATTGATATAGACCCTGCCGCCGTTGATGGACACAGTCTCTCCCGGCAAGCCGATGACTCGCTTGATAAGGTATTCCTCAGAGTTATCGGTTGGGTTGTCAAAAACGATCACATCTCCACGCTCCACATCTCCAAATTTGTAAGCCAGTCTGTTGACTATCAACAGTTGCCCGGAGGTAAAATTTGGCCTCATGCTGGGTCCTTCGACTACGACACGAGCCGTAGCGTAGTTGATCACGAGCCAGATCACCGCGGCCAGCACAATCGTCTCGATAGCTTCGTGGATGATCAGACGCCAGGTGGGTGGCTTGGGGGGAAGCCCTGTGGTCGATCTGGGTGCAATGTCCCAGTATGGAGAGGATATTGGCGCATGCTGCGTTGGTTGATTTTCCATAAACAGGTTCCTGTTGACTGCTTGAGAGATCATCATTTTCGCCTATTTTACCGCGCGTAGAGAAATGTGGACATGATCTGGTTACGATCAGCAAGAGTTTGATAATGGGTTATCAACGTGCAAAGTCGAGATCGCGGATTTTACGCATAGTGCGCCTATTGCCGATAAAATCTACTGTCCTTGATACCCGCCTGTGCCGAACGTGATACCCAGCTCGGTGGCCAGATCGGGCAGCTGGTACTCCAGGTTGCTGCCTGGGCATTCCGTTACCCCTGGTTGGAAGCTTCGATGTCCGGCCAGATGGGTAATGCCATATAACTCGATCAGGCAGGAACTCAACTTGCGCAGTGTCTCGATTTGTTCGCTCGTTGGCTTATCGACCTGGAAATTGCCCAGCAGCACCACTCCAACCGTGCCTGTGTTGCGCCCGCCGGTGTGGGCACCACGCACGTTGAGGGGGCGCCCCTCGTAAATGATCCCTACCTCATCGATTACAAAATGATAGCCGATATCAGCATAGTTTTTGAATTCAAAGTGCATTTGCTGGATCTCACGAGGGCCATCGCTAAGGGGCAGGGCAGAGTGGTGGACAACAATGGTTGTCAACACTTCCTCTAGTGGATTGTTGTAGACCAGCCATCCTTCCGGATTAGTGGTTATATCATAGACTCCTTCTGCCGACCCTTCGATTTTCGGCTCGGCGGCTCCCCAATCGGCGCGTGGAACGATGTCCAGCGAATCAAGTGAGCATGTCTGGTGGTCTTGCCTGCACCCGACGAGCGTACCCAGTAGCGCCGCGCTGCCGGCTGTGAGACTCCATCGTAAAAAGTAGCGTCGCGCGAAGTGAATGTTTTGGTTGGTTGTCATGGCGTTCTGTCAGTTCTCGGATGCTTCGAAATGTTGCCCTATTATACGCGCTGTTTGAATTCGAGGGGTGGTTGGTGGGGAATGAGGCGCTGAACTGAACCGTCGCGCCTGGAAAACTGGGAACTGGCCATCCGGCGATATCAATTTCTCAAGTTGTTGTCTGTCTCTCCCGCTGCCCGGATAACTTATATTTCACATTATAGCGCACAGATTGGTGGTACGCGGTACAGCCCGAATCTATTTCGTTGGATATATTCTTCCGACATAGTTGGAGGCGTCATGAATCATACGGAAGCAAATCCATACTCACTGCAAAAATTGCAGCAATGTGTTCTTCTTATCCTGACTGGTGGGGTATCTGCCGCCGCAGCGGTGTGTGTTGCCAAATACACCAATAATCTCGAATGCCTCATGCCGTTCCTCAACTTCCCATCGACCATTCTCTAGCATACAATATCGGCGGAGGTCGACAACCGATAGGGGTAATCAGTGAATAGGTAATCGCTAAAAATTATTGCCCCAATGGGCAGCCTATGTGTCGACGCCAAATGCGTAGTTTTTATGTCTACCTGCAATCGCGCCGAATGGAAGAGTGAGTTTTAGCCTCTCTCCGCCGGCAAGGAGTGGAAGTTGTCTGGTGGGTCGTGGTTGTTTGTGATGGAATCATCAAAAATCTGAAGGAAGGGCAGACCAGTATAGAGCATGAGCCAACCTCGATTGAGCCGGAGACAGGCTGTGAAAGCATTAGGTTACGGCGCCATGCTCGCCTTGTCAGCCTGCCATCAAAAGACCATCATCTTGATCACGGCAACTCCTGCCACGATGCCCACTCTCACTAGTGTTGCCAACCATACGCCGGCCAGCACCGTAACGCACACACCCTCCAGAACATCAAAGTCTACCGGCACAGCCCAGGCATCCCTGACGCTGCTGAGGCCTCTACAGATAAAAGGACTGCATGTGCCCTATACTTTCCTCGAGAAGCCGATTGACTTCCCGGCTTTTGAGGCACTCATGCTTGGCACAGGCGCTAACTGCGCAGTAATCGATATCAAGGTCGAAGGAGGCAAGATTGCTATTCCTTTCGAGCATCCGCTTAAGCCTCACTATACCAATAACCCGGGATTTGACTATGCGCAGGTAGATGTACTGGTGCACTGGCTGCTGGATCATCATTATTATCCGGTGGCGCGGCAGGTGGTCATGACCGATACGCCCCTTGCCACAGCGCATCGGGATTTGGCCTATACTTTCCATTCCCGAGAGGCATATGTAGACCTGAGCGGAGAGCTGTGGGTTGACCCGGAGCGGCCAGAGGTAGCTGACTATAATGCTACGATCTCTGTCGCGGCGGCGAAAATGGGTTTCCTGGAAGTGCAGCTTGACTATATCCGCTACCCGGAGGCAGACTTTGCGACACCCATCGAAAGGCGGGTTGACGCCATTTCAGCCACTCTGACAACCATCCAATCGGCGCTCAGACAGCGGGCATTACTGACCATCGATGTGCTGGACGATAGCACCAGAGCTTATCCCGATAACATCGCCGATGGTGGGTATGGTCAGCATATCGCGACCCTTGCCCGAATAGTGGATGGAGTATGCCCGATGCTGTACCCGGATCGATTGCATCAAGATATCGACGTAGACTACTATCAGTTTGTGCATGACGGTACATCGCGCGCTGCTGAGAAGGTGTTATCCGGCGGTTCGATGGCCTTTGTAAACCCGTGGATCCAGGCTTACTATGCGGCAGGGCTGACACGTATACAGCAGCAGGCCGATGGCGCGTTTGAAGCGGGCGCGGTTGGTGTCTTTGCCTGGAACAGTACCCTCCATTATCCGGATGGAATATACAGATTGACATCGTAAGAGAGAAAATGTCGATTATGAAGTCATAAGTTGATCGCCATAGTCAGCATTTTATCGCTAATCTGATTTATGAAGACTGACCCAATGGTAGTTGGCAGAAGATAGTAGCCAATATGGACTACACCTATTTGGTAGGCAGGCTTGCTGATGCTGGTAGCCTTTCATGGATCAAGTCCATGAGGATGACTATACCTGACTGCTTGAGGCATAACTGTCAACTTAAGGTCATTTGCCATTTGGATTGATGGAAAGCAGATTTGGCAAGCCGAGAAAAAGATCGGGATGTTTTTGAA
>JAFGLD010000140.1 GCA_016928235.1 Anaerolineae bacterium
GCTCGGTGACTTAACACCATTTGAATTTGCTGCCAGTAATTTGACCGATGTCCACTAATAAATGGTACTAATTTCGGGGGCTTGACAGAATGAGTATTCTCTTAGCTAAATTGATTGCTGTACTGACAACCGGGGCTGTTCTATTGTTTGTTCTTTCGTTTACAGCATATCGCAGAAGCTACTACTATCAGAAAGCTCAAGCAGAGATCCTTGGCGCAGTGCGGAAACCAGGGTTACTGAGCCGCTTTGTGACGGCAGGGATAATGCTGCTAATGATTCTTTTTTTTGCCTTTGTTGATCGATGGATAATCCCCGATGTTTCTTACTCCTTTGTGCTGATTTTTGCACTCAACCTTCTGCTTATTATGCTCCTGTCTCTTTTTGATGCACTGTTTATAGATTACTTTGTGCTGTTGGTTTGGCGGCCCGCTTTTTGGCGACTACCTGAGGGACAGCCAACCCGCGATCGAATGATGCATCATATTAAAAAACAATTTACAGTGGGATGGTTGTTCAAAGTGCCAATCGCTTTACTTGCTGCTGGGTTTTCGAGGATTCTTCATGCTGCATGGTGATGAAAAACTGCTCCCGCCCAACACCCGCTCCACCCGACGGCCGATCGGGTTCGCTTCGCGAACGGAGGAGACGGAGAACTGGAGTGAAGAGACCGGGAAAAGCCCGGTTGCGGGTGAGCTCATCCGTTAGGCCGGTCTATGAGGATGTTCAGTGGGTGATTGGAATTCTGACACTGCGGAATGGTACGCAGAGAACTATGGGGATTACCCCACAAATAGACTTGCTGTGGATGAACTGGATCTCCTTAGAGATGCAATCATTGTAGACATAGGGTGTGGTACGGGATCTGCCCTTCGACATGCTTCGTCACGAGTCAGCGATGGGTTGATCATTGGAATAGATCCCGTCTCCAGGATGATTGAAATTGCACGAGAACAAACGGTTGACCATCCCGGTTCAGATCGGATCGAGTACCGCCAGGGTACAGCCGAGAAGATTCCCATTGAAGATGATTCTTCTGATTTTGTGTTTGCATTCGACTCACTTGATCATTGGGGTGATAAAGAGAAGGGCTTTGGCGAGATCCATCGAATCCTACGGCCAGATGGGAAACTTGTCATCGTAAAAGATGGTTCCGTGCCGGGGGCATCGACAGCTTGTAAGGCTTTGGTAGATGAAATCCAGAAATTCAATTTCAATGTCCTTAACCAGCAGCAAGTAAGTGCTGAGGGAGTCACATTCACGATGTGGACATGCGTAGCTGTGTAATCCTGTAGGTTCCCGAAAAATGAGAACCAAATGGGGACATAGGCAACACGAATTCTAAGGACATCGGTAACACTTCGGGGGAGAGGAGGTGCACCGATGCCCTGGGAAGGTGTTGCCGTGAGCGAACAGAAGCAGCGTTTCAACGAAGACTGCCTTCTGAATTACTCTTCCATAACCGAGTTAGCTGAACAATTCAATATCTCCCGTAAGACAGCCCATATCCATCCTGGGCAGCAGGGCAAGTGGATCAACTGATATCTCGAACAAGGCCCAGTTGGCCTCGAGAATCAATCGCGCCGTCCGAAGATCTGTCCATGGCAGACGGCTGCGGCGGCGAGATCGTAGCGCTGCGGGAGAAGCCCCCGAGCTGGGGGCCGGAGCATGCGGGGTGAGTCAACACGGCTGCTTACCCTTAAAAACTGGGTACAGGCAGCTCGAAGCCGTTGGGCGTGCAATATATTCTGAAAGGTGCTATGCCATCACGTGGTGAGGCTGTGTAGAGGTGCCTGTATCGGTTGCAGACATGGATGTCATGCCTGGAGAACTGTTTCATCTATAGGGATTTGCATGGAGCAGTTAAATTCCCGGCGGTATAACGCGCAGAGATTTTTTCTACTATCAAGTATTTTAGACCGCAAGAGGATGCTCACGCTGAAGCCTTGCTGTCCGCAAGGAATGGTGAATGATGAAAGCGGTGCGGGCGAAAAGGGTGCAGATTTGATTATCCCGAAAGAATGATCACGTGTATTCTTGGTGCTGAACATGGGAGACCCCATTGTAAGCAGACTTAATGAATAAAATCTCTCCTCAAGGAGCCGCAACATGAAAAATGATGCAATTATGATTCATGAGAAGGACAATGTTGCCACTGCCCTTCGAGACATTAAGCCAAACGAGAAGGTCGTGGTAGGAACCGGGGATAAGAGCAGTGTGATTCAAGTTCAGCAACCTATTCCCTATGGCCACAAGTTCGCGGTGCGGGATATCCCGGGAGGAGAAGATATCCTGAAATATGGAGAGGTCATGGGGAGGGCCACCCAGGATATCGCCGGGGGAACCCATGCTCACATCCATAACATTGAAAGCCTCAGGGGACGTGGCGATCTGGAGAGGTAGGAGGTAGGGAATGGAATTTCAAGGGTTCAGAAGAAAAGATGGCAGCGTGGGGACCAGGAATACCATCGGCATTCTATCCACGGTGGTATGTGCCAATGAGGTGGCGGATGACATTTCACGGCACGTTGAGGGAGCGACTGCATTCATGCATCAGCAGGGCTGCTGCCAGACACCCGTTGATATCGCCCGGGTAAACGAAACCCTCATCGGCCTCGGCAAGAATCCCAATCTCGCCGCGGTTCTACTCGTGTCGTTAGGGTGTGAGAGCACTGCGGTAGGGGAAGTGGCAAAGGCCATCTCTGAGGCAGGAAAGCGCGTGGAGACCATCGTAATCCAGGAGGTGGGAGGCGCGGCAAAATCCATTGCCGAGGGCACGCTGCTGGTACAGGACATGGTACAAGAGGCATCAAGGCTCGAGAGGACTTCTTGTCCGGTGCGCGATCTGGTGCTCGGGCTTAAATGCGGCAGTTCCGATACCACCTCGGGATTGGCCCCAAATCCGGCATTGGGCATTGCCTCGGATTTGCTTATCGAGGCCGGAGGCACCTCCATTCTGGGTGAGGTCACGGAGTTTATTGGCGCAGAGCACCTGCTCGCGCTGCATGCCAGGGATGAGGACGTTGGGAAGCAAATTCTGGATCTCGTCAAGAGAATGGAAAACAGGGCAAAATCGGCGGGTCAGGATATACGCGGAGGTCAGCCCACTGGAGGAAATATCAAAGGAGGATTGACGACCATTGAGGAGAAATCGCTTGGCGCCATTGCCAAGGCAGGAACCGCACCGATACAGGCGGTCTATGAGTATGGCATTGCCCCCCAGGTGAAGGGCCTCGTGGTGATGGATTCCCCTGGAAGGGAACCCGAGATCCTGACGGGATTAGCAGCAGCGGGATGTACGGTCATTGCCTTTACCACTGGCAGGGGCGCTCCGCAGGGGTTCCCTTTTGTGCCGGTCATTAAGATTACCGGAAACAAGGTAACATGGGATAAATTGCGGGATCATATGGATATGGACGTAAGTTCCGTGATGGAGGGAGAGGAAACCCTGCCAGATGCAGGGAAGCGGATCTTTCGGGAGATCCTGCAGGTTGCTTCCGGGATGTTAACGAAGGCAGAGATCTCGGGATACACAAAAGCGATGGATATTTACACGGTCGGCCCAGTCATTTAATAGGGATATGTTGACCGGAAGACTGAGCGTATGGCGGTTGTGGACCGGCTCATTCGATTGAACAATAAGCTATTGGGCAGGGTCTGCAGGATGGCTAATCCCCCGCTCGAGCGGACGGCTCATGAGCCCTGCCGATGAGCTTTGCATCGTTTTTTTTGGCATCACCGCCGCTCAGATCGAAGCCGTTATATGCAAAGTCACGTTGAGCCGTACTACTTGATGTCAGCGAAACGAACCCCTCTAAAGAAGAGATCTTCCTGCGCGATCTGCTTGACTATTGTCATCCAATCAGGAGTTGATAGCGACGAAATACTTTACAGCCAGAGTGCGTGCTGACAAGGCGAAGGAAGCGCGTCAGGTTTCATATCTGCCAGCGCTAGATGCTCGAGGTGGCACTGAATTCTACTTTGGCCGCTGCCAGGTGAAAACGAAACAGCGCAGAAAATGGCATACATCATGGAACGAATATGAAGACAAGATGTCAGATGTATGGATCGCAACTGAGCTTATAATGAATGCCTTTAAAAATAGTTCTGAAACAGCGATACTCATATCGGCAGATGCTGATTTACTTCCTCCAATCGAAGTAAGAAAGAGAGATTTTTCGAAGAAAAGAACGTTATTGGATATCCCCCCCGCCGTGATAATCCTAGATCTACTACAACTGCTCACGCCACTTTCAGGATCGGTCGAGGCCGTTTGAGCAAGTGCCAGTTGCCAGGTATAGTTGATAAACCTGACGGTTAAGTACTATCCAAGCCGAAGGAATGCGCCCAATAGATGAATCCAGAACATAGTTAAGAGAAAATTCTCACACCATTGGTAACACTAATTCTCAAGACATGGGTTACACCTTCTTTGCGGAGGAAGTGCAACGATGCCATCGGTTGGTCCGGTGAAGCGGAATGATGAAGGTGATAGTATTGTCTGTGCGGGGCCGACCATTGGCGCCAACAGCTTACAGCCCAAATTTGTTGGAGGAGCAGGTATGATTCGAAATGATCTGCACGTGCATTCGGTTCAATCTATGTGCGGCATGCATACAGTCTTAGAAATTGTGGAGATTGCAGCCCGGAAAGAAATGCGTCTGGTGAATATTAGTGATCACGGCCGGGCTTCTGGAAAGGATATGCGATTCGGTGTCATTGCGAACAAGCTGCGCTGGCCGGAAAAGGTCAAGAGTTCGACTGGAAAAGTCATCACCGTATTGGCGGGGATCGAAACGAATATCCTGGATATCAATGGAAATAGTGATTTTCCGCAAAGCAATCTTAACCGGTTCGACCTGGTCAGCGCTGGGTTTCATCATTCCAATGGGGGTGCTAGCGATAACACGAAAGCTTTGGAGAACTATCTGGCACAATCTCCGCTCGATATTTTGACCCATCCCTGTAAGGCCTCACATCCATTGCTTATAGAGGAAATTGTCGAACTCTCGTTGTCGCATGGTTTTGCTCTGGAAGTAAACAATACCAATCTGCGGGTTGGGAAAACAGACCATGAACAATTGGAGAAAATGATTGCCCTGGCCAGCGAAAGAGGAGCAATCCTGGTCGAAAATTCAGATGGTCACACCTTTATTGAGATTGGGGAAAACGAAGAAGTCGAAATGTTCTTAGAGCATCGGAACATCGATGGTGATGTGCTCTTTATCAACCGGGATGATCTGCGCCTGGAGAAGTTCCTGGCGCAAAGAAAGCAAAAGAGAACACCCTTGCCCTCATGATCGGGCCTGATCCGGGCCGTGGGGGATCGGCAGCATTGCATGGGACTGCACGCTAAAAGTCCAGTTCTGGTTGAGCAGATTGCATCGCCAAAACGCTGGCGGCTTGCTGACTGTCTCCTTAAGAACCCGCTGCTGCGTGATCAGGAAAAGCCATCGGATGTTCTCTCCAAAGCATTGGTGCGCATCACGATGTCAGGTATGAATCCGAGACGACAGATCGGGAAGCCACAGGGATAAGATGTCTTTTCAGCGCGGAGGATGTGCTGAGAATGTCCCCTTGCTCCCGGGCCGACAAGAAAGGAGGTCGGGAATGTTCGAGCTACCCGAGTTTGTGACCTTGGCCAGACAGATGAATGACACACTGAAAGGAAAGATAATCCAGAGAGGGCAGTTGGGGAACAGTCCTCATAAGTTTGTCTGGTACAACCGGAGTCATGATGAGTTCGAGCGGTTGACTGTAGCGAAGCTGGTCGGGGAGGCGAGGGCAAAAGGGAAATGGCTCTTCATCGCACTTGAACCCGGTCATGTGTTGCTGTTGGGCGAATGCGGGGGCAAGGTGCTGTATCACCCCCCGGGATCGAAGGTGCCGAAGAAATACCACCTCTACATCGCCTTCGACGACGACTCGTTTCTTACCGCAACCACGCAGATGTGGGGGGCTTTTGAACTTTATGAGAAAGGAGAAGAGCACAACCGGCAGTATATCCAGGGCATGAGAACCACGCCCATGGAGACCGGGTTCACTTTTCACTACTTCTGCGCCCTTATAGATGAGCTGACAGAAAATAAAAAGCGGAGCGCAAAGGCGTTGTTGACACAAGACCAGAGCATCCCGGGACTGGGGAACGCAATAGCGCAGGACATCCTCTTTCGAGCCCGCCTCCATCCCCGGCATCCAATTGCAGACCTGAGCACAGGGCAGAAACGAGCCCTGTACAATGCCATCATCAACATCGTGGGTGAGGTCATCGCGAAGGGCGGCCGCTACGACGAATATGACCTGTACAACCATCGCGGAGGATATATTCGCCTGATGGACAAGAACGCGGTGGAGCGGCCCTGCCTTGAATGTGGGGGTGAAATCGAGAAGATGGCGTATTTAGGGGGAGCGTGCTATTTTTGTCCGACCTGTCAGATATGAAGTATGTGCTGCAGGAGCATTCTGCCAGACCCGCGCGTAAAACCGAACTCGCGATTTAGAAACTTGTGAAGGTGTTTCCGAGATTCCAGTATTGCGTGTATAGTCTGGTCACATTGCGGTAGAGGCAAGGCGGCGGGAAAACCAGCCTTCAGAAAGATGAAGGACGAACGTTCTATCGTGGAGGACAAATCATGAGGGTTGTCAAGCAAGGCGGTCATTGGCTATTTGAAGAAGATGTGGAGACGGCCAGGTATGTTTCTGAGATGCTCCTCGACCTCAGGAAGAACGGCATGGACGCTGTCCGCTCTTACAGCCGAAAGTTCGATGACTGGGCGCCCCGCGATTTTGAGCTCAGCCCGCAGCAGATTGACGAAGCAATTGATATGTGTTCGGATCAACTGGTTGGGGATACCGATTTTTGCCAGGCCAACGTGCGTTCATTTGCCGAAGCTCAATTCGCAACGATGAAGCCGCTGGAGGTGGAAATCCGTCCCGGCGTGATCCTCGGGCACAAGCACATCCCGGTCAATTGCGTGGGCAGCTACGTGCCGGGCGGTCGCTATCCAATGTTCGGCTCTGCGCAGATGAGCATCATTCCTGCAAAGGTGGCTGGTGTAAAGACCGTTGTCGCTTGCACCCCCCCGGTTAAAGGTGAGGGTTATTATCCCGCTACGATTAATGCCATGAAGAAGGCGGGCGCCGATCGCATCTTCGTTCTCGGCGGAGTTCAAGCCTTTGCGCTGATGGCCTACGGCATGGGGGCCGTGCCGCCTGCGGATATGCTTTGTGGCGCGGGCAATAAATATGTGGCAGAGGCCAAGCGGCAGCTTTTCGGGCAGTGCGGCATCGATCTCCTGGCCGGGCCAACTGAAATTGGAATTATTGCAGATGATGACGCCGATCCGGCCCTGGCTGCATGTGATCTCCTTGGCCAGGCAGAACATGATCCCAACAGCAGCCAGCTGCTTGTCTGTATGAGCGAATCGTTTGCCCACGCCACGCTCGATGAGATTAACCAGCAGCTTGCCGTCCTGCCTACAAGAGAGATTGCCGAACTCTCCTGGGGGAACAACGGAAGCATCTTTGTCGCCGATGACAGGGATGAGGCAATCAGGCTCAGCGATGACTACGCTCCGGAACATCTCGAATTGCATGTTGAGGATGCTGCGTACTATGTTGATCGTTTGACCAACTATGGGTCACTGTTTATTGGCGAAGAAACGACCGTAGCCTATGGAGATAAATCAATAGGCACCAATCACATCTTGCCCACAAGCCGCTCAGCGAGGTATACCGGCGGCCTGTGGGTAGGCAAGTTTATGAAGACGGTAACGTACCAAAAGATGACACCGGCAGCCAGCATTGAGGTGGGCAAGGTGACTGCGCGACAATGCGAGGTGGAGCGAATGCTGGCCCACGGCATCACGGCAACGATCCGAGTGGATCGGTATTCCGAATAAGTTGGAAAACTTGGCATCGTATACCTGGATTGGTGAGGCTCGGGCGACGCTCAACTTGAACCATTGACTGGCTATCATGAGAACCCAAACAGGAGGTAAGATCCGTGTTTCCGTTTAGCCCGCCAAATATTGATGCATTGAAAAAGAAAGGCAATGTCCAGGGGCTGATCAGGGCATTGAACTATAAAAAAGACCCTGCTGTACGCCAGGTTGCAGCTAAAGTCTTAGGGGAAATTGGCGATTCTATTGCCGTAGAACCACTGATTGAGATCGCCATAGGCAATGACAGCAAAGAACTGCGTATTACAGCGGTAGATAGTTTAGGTATGCTTGGCGATGAACGGGCGGTAGAACCACTCCTTATGTTGCGCAGCAGTTCAGATTCTTTTGTTTATGCCAATGTCGAGAAATCCATAAGAAGCATTGGCGACCCGGCTGTTGATTTACTGATAGGCGCGCTCTCACATACCGAGAGGCGCGTGCGCGATCAAGCAGCCAGAATGCTTATTGCCTTTTCATGGGAACCAGGTAACACGATTGAAAAAGCTTCCTTGTGGATAGCAAGAAGAGAATTCGATAGACTTAGAGAGCTTGACTATCACACCATCAAACCACTCTTGATTCAAAGTGTTCGATGGGAAAATCACCCTGAAGATTTTTACCTCAATCTCGCGTTTGCCAGGTTCATACTTAATACGGAAAAGAACCTGGATGACCCGATTGTATCTCTTGCGCATAGACTTCTGGAAGTTTCCATTCGGGAATACCCTAAAACCCTCGATAAGATGTCAGCCAACCCCTGGGCTTATGAAGACTACCCTGAGTATGTCTCTGAAATAGACAAACGAAAGTTCGGAGATTACGCTGATCTTGTGCGATCTGTTGTTTCATATAAAAGAGTAATAACGCATTCCTGGGATGTATACAACGATTACGAATATAAGACAGATCGAAGTGTCTCAGCCATAGAGCGTCTGTGTGGGATCAGCACACCGGTCTCGACGAATTTATTGCATCATTTCACGAAATTAAAGGATGGCTTGGCTGATTCAACGAACAGACATCCAACATTTGGAAATATCCCTACCACCAAAGTATCCTTTGAAATCCCACGAAGTATTGCCATATCTGAACTAGCCAGGCGTGGCAGTCCAGAATACGATCTCTCTATCTATAAATCCGAGGATTGTTGGCGCATACAATAAGAATTCTGGATCAAAGATCTCTTGAACAATGTGAGCAGTACAGCGTTTTACAATTGCAGCAGTGTCATTATTGGATGCCAGATTTGACAGGGAGAAGATTAAAATACCACCCCGCCCTGCTTACAGCAGACCTGGCTGCACACGTTGGAAACGCGGCGTAAGAAACCAGAAACGTTGCGGGCATATGTGGTTTTATGGGTTAAAACACCCAGCAGGTGAAGCTTCTGTTAGGGGGCTATTGAGCAACAAGTCAACAATTAGGACAAACACATGACGACTTTCTCCGACTGGCTCCTGAAGTCTTGGGTGCGAATGGTTATCGGGATTACCCTGGCAGCCACCAGCGCAGTCTTGCTGACGATATCCTTCCCCCCCTACCCCTTCTGGTTCTTTATCTTTGTGGCGGCAGTCCCCTTCCTGGTAGCTCAATATCGTGTCTTACCGGACAGATGGTCGGCTTTGGCTCCGGCGCTGGCTATCGGTGGCTGGATCGGTTTCTACTTCACCAAAATCTTTGGTTTTGGCGGGGGCGGCGCCTGGTACATGCGCACTTTACCCCTGTGGATTGGCGCACTGGTCTTCCTTATGGAGCGCGGCAACCGCCCTTTGCACGAACGTACAGCCTACCGCTGGTTTGTGCTCCAGGGTGTGGTGGGCTGGATCGGCTTTGAGATGATTCGCAGTTTCATCCCAAACATGGGTACGTGGGCTTTTATAGGCTACCCGCTCTACGCCCAACTATGGTTCATCCAGCCAGTCTCCATCTTTGGCATCTTTGGCCTCGACATGTTGATTATTCTGGTCAATTTTGTTCTCACACAGGTGGCGCTGGCCCTCTTCGACCGAAAATGGCGTCTAGATCCCCTGCCTGCCATTGGCGCGCGTGCGACGCGGCGGTGGGTGATGGGGGTAGGTCTGGCATTCTTGATGTGGGGGGTACTCGGCGCAAGCCTCTACTTAAGCGTTCCCCAGTACGCGCCCACCCTGCGGGTGGCGGCTATCCAGCCGAACTTGCCGCGCGCCGCACATATAGACACGGACATATCTCAGGAAATGCGCCTGACCAGGCTTTCTGCACAGACCCGGCAGGCTGCTGCAGAGGGAGCGCAGATCGTCGTCTGGCCTGAGCTGGGTTTGGGCTTTGATCCCCAGATTGCGTATACCGATCTGCTGCGCACGCTGGCCGCCGAGACTCAAACCTATATCGTCATCGGCTATGGGCTGGTGACCGAAGAGGGGTTCCGTAATGAAGCGACAGTGCTGTCTCCTGGAGGTGAGTTTCTGGGCATCTATGGCAAGGCCCATCCAACCGTGTTTGGCGGGGAACCCTACGGGATCAATGCCGGGACATTCCCGGTGTATGATACCCCTCTGGGTAAACTCGGCACGATCATTTGCTTTGACCTGAACTTTACCGACGCCTCCCGCCGTCTGGCATCTCAGGGTGCCCAGTTCATCGCTGTCCCCTCGTTAGATTTTCCGGGTATCGCCGCGTTGCAATACACACAGCTGACCATGCGTGCAATCGAAAACCGGGTGGCGATGGTCAAGGCTGACGCTGCCTATGACTCGGCAATCATCGGCCCGTACGGACAGATCGTAGATTGGATGGCATCGTCTGAGGTGGCCGAGGCCATACTGGTAGCTGATGTGCCGCTGGGCACAGGCCGCACCCTGTATACGAAGCTGGGTGACTGGATAGGTTGGTTGAATCTGGCGGGGATGGTTTTGTTCATTATCCCAAATCCCCTTGTCAAGCAGCGATATGGGCGCGGCGGAGCCAGTGGCTGATCATATGTAAGAAGAAGCAAACCAGGGCGCCACCCAACATGCAGCTCCACTTCGCTGTGCTCGGCTCGCCGCTGATGAAGCCCGCCGTCAGCCTGCGTGATCGTCCCTGCTTAGAAAAGAAGACCAATGTACTTTTATACAGCGGCCCATAATCGAATTGAATGGCTGTCAGCCAGTACCCGGTTAACACACAGATCCCCCAAAGAGAATTCCGAAGCATGAACAAGATATGTAGACACACAAAGGAGTCCATTCATGGAAAAAAAATAATGATAAGTACTGCTCGTCTTGGCATGGATCTTATTGTGATGGATGATTGCCTGACTCCTGAGCGGTAGAATGGGGGCTGTGAGATTTTCGCAGGTGCTTTGGTCTTGCTTTTCACTGGACATATTCAACCAGATGGCTCGTTGCCGGACTGATTTTGGGGCCTGCTCGCCGGCTCGGCTTTCTTTTCCAGGGGATTGGTCGAGAATCAGAAGTACATACTTTTGAGTAACACAGGAGTGTGTTTCTGGCCCCCTGCAAAGGCTGGGCAGCTCTGCTGCGATGGCAAGCGGCATGACGGCAATGAGGAAAGTGCAATGACTTTTTATGAACGATTGACTCAGCTTTTTGATGAGAAGAGACATGGAGGTACGTTTTCAGGCGTAGTTTTGATCAAGCGAAAGGACGAGACGCTGTTTGAAGCCGCATTGGGATACGCGCATCGATCCTGGAAGGTCGCGAATCGAATGGATACCCGCTTCCGGATTGCTTCAATCTCCAAGATGTTTACAGCCGTCGCCATTCTCCAACTGATTGATGCGGGAAAGCTTGCGCTCGATACCCGCGTCAGAGATGCCCTTGAGCTGGGGAACACGAAGGTTCCTGCGGATGCCACGGTATATCACATGCTGACGATGACATCCGGTATGGCGGACTGGTTTGACGAGTCCGGCGACTGGGAAAAAGAGTGGGCCGCTCTATGCCATGTGCATCCCATCTACTTGTTCCGGCGCAATGAAGATTACCTGCCGCTCTTCGTAAACGAAGCCCCCATTGCTCCTGCGGGCGAGAGGCATCAGTACAACGGCGCCGGCTACATCCTTCTGGGTATTTTGATTGAACACCTGTCGGGCGTCTCATACTTTAATTACGTACGCCGGCATATCTTCGGGCGGTAAGCCTCCCCTAAAATAGGACCATGAAAAAGTGGACTCTTCTATGATAATAAAGCAGAAGGAGAGCCACATGAGGAAGTCGCGA
>JAFGLD010000141.1 GCA_016928235.1 Anaerolineae bacterium
CAACTCCTTCAGTCGTTAGTAGGCACACGCACCCGGAAATAACGTGGTTGGGTCGATCAGAGGTATCTTCCCAACAATCTGGGGGAGGGGGTAGCTTCAAGCCAATTCTTAGTGATCAGTGATCACCTATCACTGTTAAAAACCGGCTCATCGAATAAGAACCACCCCAAGTGATTGATAAGACACTCCGGATCAACCTGGTTGCCGGCTATTTGTAACACTTCTTTACCCAATCTTGTCTTGACTAATGCTATAGTGAGAATATGTTGGTCTGAGCTGTCTCCTGATCTGAGAAAAAATCCTTATTGGTATTAAATGAACTGTATGATGGTTGCTATTGGGTCCAATTGTAACATCTCAGTTTACGCCTTTCCTTGGGCTCATGTTATCAAAACATATTGCCAATGGCCAGTTCCGCGGTGGAATAATCCACTAAAAGATGACACTAGTACAACAGAAAATGCGAAGACAAATCCTCGCTAAATGACGGTCGTGTCAATTCAAATTAGTGTTTTTTCTCTCGTTCTCAGTTGCGATTCTAGTTGTTGCCCACATACCGGTTGATTTATTACAAGTACTCATTTAGAGAAAGGAGAGAGCCTTATGCTAGACTGGTATTTGCAGCCACGTCATTGGTCACCATGTCAGACATATGCTACAGGCGACGTGGTCATGAATATGATATCGCAGGGGTGGCAGGTTACTTCTGTGAAGGCTGCCCCTGGCCAGAATCGCGCCAAGCTCCACGTTGTCAATTTGAGCCGCGACGATGACAGCCTCGATCTTCTTGTGTTGGATGGCCCGGCTATTCGAGGCATTGCTATGAAGATCACAGCCGTCTAAGCCTTAGCCTATTCATTAGTATCTTCTCAATAAAAAGGGGTAGAGTCACGTTCTTCAATACCTTTTTATGCGTAAAAAACGTCGTGACCGAGACATTGTTCCTCGAATTATTGAGAAGATACCCAGGATGGGCGGAAGGGGGCAGGACACGGGGTGGACCAGGAGTATGGCAGCAGTATGGCAGCAATAGTGTGTGTAAGGAGCGTCGTTTGACCTTACCCCCACGGTGCCGGCGTATCTTCTGAATAATCCGGGGGGCAACTTCAAGCTAATTCTTGGTGATCAGTGATCAGTTTTTAGGCGTAAATCACAGGTCGACGGTCAAAAAACCAAGAACTAATCACCAAGAACCAAAAACGATCCCCAGTTATTGAGAAGACACGAATCAGGCAGATGTGATATCCCCCAAGCCACAATCTTGCCATTCCTTGAAACAGTCAGGACACATTGGTTGGTAGAGCCGGCTCTGCATCCCCAGGAATTCCTCTGGATCAGGAATGACCGATCCGTGGGGTGGTAGATTGTGCTCTGTTATACAACACCGGCAGAACCAGCAGCCCAGACTGATGTCGCTCAACTCTGGGTCATTGGCAGCGGAGTATGCGCACCACTCAATGTTGTGACACGGGGTGTGGAATACCACAGCAATAGACACATGTGGACACACAAACATGATGATTTTCTCGCCATGTGTAGGGCAGATAACCAATCCCATAAACAGGTACACTCTTGTCTAATCTGGCGACAGGGCTCGCTTCTGAGGTTGATTATATCAGCCATAGCGATGTTGGGAATGAGAATTGATTAACTTACCCTTATAACTGTCCATTCGCTGAAATTTCCCTGAGTTTATTGAATTCTTATACGGCAAATCGGGCCATTTTGAAATCTGAACTGTCTATTCGCTGAAAATGGGAATGACATTTCGATTTCTTGTGTGTAGAAGGCAGGCAGGGTCTCCTCTACGATGGGCCGATCCTGTCATTCCTGCACTCGTGGATTCTCGCTCCAGGCCTTCGCGGGGGTAGGCATTTCACGGAAATGACGATAGACTTCCCAGGGCCTTAGGCTTCGAATCAGCCTGGTTTGCCATATGAGAATTCGCAAAACTCAGAAAAATTCCAGCGAATGGACAATTCCAATGCATCTGATAGGTTTTTCTGCCTTCTCGATCTTGGCAATACAGTCCGCACTGCATCGAGTTTTATCTGCCAACTTACGACTTGTGGTGTATAGTTGATAGCCAGTTATTTTCCTTCTGTTCTGTGGAGGCCCCTTGCTATGCTGTCGCTGATCGTCTACGTACTGCCATATATTCTGGGCATTGCCGTGCTCGTAGCGCTGATTGGCGGATTCAGCAACTTTCGCCGTGCTCGTAGCGCGCCCTACTTCCGTATCCGTCGAAGCGCCACACAGGCGGTCTGGCGCTGGCTGCTAATAGCTCTGTTGTGCGGCGGCGGTCTCTATGCGACACTCAGCATTCGCCAGACATTCCTCCCGCCCGACCTGGCCTCGCTGTGGCCGTCGACGCCAATGCCAACATTGGCTCCCAGCACGTTAGCAATGGTTACTCCCACTCTCGACCCCAACGCAACGCCCATCGATCCCTTTGCCGGCCCACCGACGATCACACCTACACAGCCAACACTCACCCCCACGCCGACATCATTTATCAGGGGCATTCCATCCAATATCACTCCTCCTGCCAATGCGACCATTAAGATCTCTGCCATCTCCAGTGGCATCACATCGCTCCTGGTGCCAACCAATGCAGGTACCGAGTTTCCCCTCGGAACTCCCAGGATCTATGTCTTCATCGAGTTTGAAAACATGGCCGATGGACTCTCGTGGTCACGAGCCATGCTGCGGGATGGTTCTGTCATCCGAAGCGAGAGCGAAGCCTGGTCGAGAGGGGAATCAGGCGTAGCCTACTACTGGTTCGATGCTCAGGAAGGCTGGCCTATCGGTCGCTACCAGATACAGTTTTACATCGGTGAAGAGTTGAACACCCAGGGTGTATTCACCGTCAAATGACCAGAAAAAAGATGGCAATAGCAGCCGGTGATGGTTGAATGAGGTGCTGGCTCGTCTATCACCACGCAAGTCTTGTTGCTTCATCTCTTTGTAATCGTTCAGATAGGTGAAAACCAATCGAGAAACAGGCTGTGATCTTATATTTGCTCAAAGGACAGATAAATCTCGATGCGGGCAGAGCAGCCGATACCCCATATCGAATATCAAATAGACTTTGTCGGGAATAACCGAGTTACGCATGAAATAAGCCGGTTTTGATGCATATATTTGCCGATAAAGTCTAATATCTGGGGATCATTTAATGAACGCTGTCCTGGGGGCCTTACTGCTTTACGTTGCATTGGCCTGCACACTGTATTCAACCATCGCCGCGAGCGTGGGAGCATACCGAAAACACACCGCGCTGGTCGAAAGCGCCCGTAACGCTGCCATCGCCGCCTGGCTGTTGGCCACCCTGTCGATGGTTGTGTTGATTGTGCTGCTGATACAGGGGGACTTCGGCGTGGCTTATGTCTGGTCGGTAACGCAGCGTTCGATGCCCATCCATCTCAAAGTTACGGCCCTGTGGGGCGGCCAGTCCGGATCATTGCTGTTCTGGTCATGGCTGTTGGGCTCTTTCCCCACTGCCGCTATGCTGCATAACCGGCAGCGCGCACGAACACTCGTGCCTGTCGTCATTGCTGTCTCGATGGGAACACTGGCTTTCTTCTTGCTGTTGGCGGCCTTCTGGGAGAACCCCTTCGCACGCTGGTGGACAATGCCTAATGGCGAGATAATCCAGGCACTGTTCGCCCCCTCGCCGATCCTGTCAGGGCTGTCATCGAGCATCAGCAATCTGGCCGATCATGCTCCCGGCTTGCTGGGGATTGTGTTCGATGACATGGTGGTTCTTGCTCCACCTGCCGGCTCGCTGCTGTTCATTCCCCCCGATGGGCAGGGGCTCAATCCACTGTTGCGGCACCTCGGCATGGTCATTCATCCACCGATGTTGTACCTGGGCTTCGTCGGGTTTGTTGTGCCTTACGCCTTTGGGTTTGCAGCGCTCTCGGTGGGTGACGGCGGCGATGCATGGATATGGGTCACCCGCCGCTGGACACTGGTGGCCTGGCTGTTCCTCAGCGCCGGGTTGCTCCTGGGTAGCCGCTGGGCTTATGATGTGCTTGGCTGGGGCGGCTACTGGGGCTGGGACCCGGTCGAGAACTCGGCGCTGATGCCATGGCTAACCGGCACGGCCTTCCTGCATTCGGTGATGCTGCAAGAGCGGTACGGCATGATGCGTCGATGGAACATGGTGCTGATCATCGCGACGTACCTGCTGATCATCGTTGGAACATTTCTAGCCCGCTCCGGCGGGCTCAGTTCGGTTCACGCCTTTGCCCAGATCGCCATCGGCCCGCTGTTCTTCATGTTTTGGTTGGTCGCGACTATTGCCAGTGCGTCACTGCTGATGAAGCGATGGGATGCACTCCGATCGGGTCGCTCTCTTGATAGCCTGTTCTCGCGCGGGATGTTGTTACTGATCAATAACTTCATCTTCGTAGTGATTGCCGTCGCTGTCGCCGTCGGCACCTTCTGGCCGACGATCACCGAGGTGCTCTCCGGCTTCATCCCGATCATCGAGAAAAGCTCGGTGGGCCCAGGCTATTACAACCGGGTCACCGGGCCGATGTTCCTGTCGATGCTGCTGCTGATGGGGATCGTGCCGCTGGTTGGTTGGGGACATGTTCGCATCAGACGATTGGGCCGGGCGATACTGTGGCCACTTGGTGGTACGCTGGCTTCGATGCTTGTTCTATTCGTGGTCGATTGGGCACTCGATGAGACGATTGAGGTTGGCTGGGGAGCAGCGATGGGATATGGGCTGTCTATCTTTACGGCCCTGGTGACGATCCTTGAATTTCATCGAGGGGCCGTGTCATGCACACGGACGCAAACGGGAAACTATCTACGAGCATTGTGGGTGCTCGTTGGCCGCAACCGGCGTCGTTATGGGGGCTATTGCGTCCACATCGGCGTGGTGATCATGGCGATTGGCGTCATCTCCAGCCATAGCTTCCAGCAGGAGACCCAGCAGACGATTGCCGTTGGGCAGACCATCACACTGGGCAGTTATGAGCTGAAGTACGAAAACCTGGAGCGATTTTCATCGACTGACGGTCGGCGGGTGGCGCGTGTCCGCGCTATTGTCTATCGAAATGGCCGCGAGGTGGCCCGCCTGGCCCCACGCATCGACTACTATCCCAACGATGAGCGGATGACCATCCCGGCTACCCACACCACCCTGGCCGGCGACGATTATTACGTGCTCCTGGTCGCCTGGGAGCAGGTCGATCTCTCTGCTGCGACCATCAAGATTTACATCAATCCATTGGTCAACTGGGTGTGGGGTGGTGGTGTGCTCCTCATTGTCGGGACGATGGTGGCTGTATGGCCGGTCTTCCGCAAGGAGTACCGCGCGTCCGGCGCGTCTACACAGATCGTTAGCCAGTCATTGGATCGGTGAACATCGTGATGCTGTTATAGCTTTTCAGAAAAGGTTTCGGACAGCGTGGTCATCACAAAAAACGCTGACTTTGTTCATCACATTATCTGACAAGCTATAGTTCATAGCCAGAAACGGTAAGCTTCCGGCCTGGGAACCTGCATCTTCAGGGCTCGATGCAAGGAAGAAAGCGGCGTAACACCAGGAAAATCTTCGAGCATTTGTCCCAAACATCTCGTTCAATCACTGTATTCATTCGGAGAATGCTGTCATGTGGTTATCGCTCAGACGGCATGATGATCTCTATCCCGCCATCCGATCGTAAAGCCAATTCGGCGCCAGCTTCATAGCCCACGCGAATAGTCGCCACCGTTTGGTGATATAAGCATGTTGCTTCTTTCTCGTTATTGTTTGGTAAATCTGTTCAGCTGCCTTCTCCGGCGACGCAACCCAAAACAATCCTTCGCCTTGCGCCATGGCTGTATCGACAAAGCCCGGCTGGATATCGGTGATGGTAATCGGCAGTCGCAGCTTGTACACCTTCTGCCTCAGGCCCTCCATATAGTTCGACGCAAATGCCTTCGACGCATTGTAGGCCGGCGCAATGGAACTGCCGCGCAGAGCGGCAATCGATGAGATATTTACCAGGTGGCCTGAACCTTGCTTCAGAAAGTACTGCATGGCAGCCTGCGCGACAGCGATAAAGCCGGTGACATTGACCGCGATCGTCGCTGCTTCCTTCTCCCACGTCAGCTCCGGGTTCAGATAGCCGATACCCGCGCTGATCACGACCAGATCGACACCGCCCATCTCCTCAATCAGATCAAGAAACAGTGAGGCAGCCTTGGGAGCATCGGAGACATCCATTTGCTTGATGCTTATTCTCTGCCCGATCTCGCTCTGAAGCTCCTCCAGCAAAGGAAGCCGCCTGGCAGCCACTCCAACACTGTAACCCTCACGAGCAAGAACTTTTGCCAGCGCCCTTCCAATCCCCGATGAAGCACCAACGATGATCGCTCTTTTGGGCTTACCATCGCTCATACCGCACCAGATCGTTGATCGACTTGCGCTTCTTGGCTGTGGGGCTATCGGCAGGGTAACCGAGCGGGGTGAAGACAACCGGCTCAACGCCGTCGGGTAACCCCAAAATCTCGCGGGCAGCTTGGGGATCGAAGGCAGCGATCCAACAGGTGCCCAGCCCCAGCTCAGCCGCCGCCAGGGTCAGGTGATCCATCACAATAGCCGCATCCACATCGGCGTAGCACTTACCGTCCGATGAGCGTGTCCAGGCTTCCGATGGCACGGCGCAGATGCCAACGATCAGGGGCGGCTGCACAAACCACTCGCGGTGGTAGATACGCCCAAGCTCCTCCTGCCGGCCTTCGGTATGAATGACGATTATCTGGATGGGTTGGCGGTTGGCGGCAGTAGGGGCCAACCGCACTGCCTCGAAGATCTGATCCAGTAAATCTTTCGGCACGGGATCGGGCTTGTAAGCACGCACGCTGTAGCGTGCCTCGATTAACTTCATGAAATCCATAACCATAGCTCCTTGTGTATTATCGAACAAAAGTGGCATTCAACATCATCCACAATGACCAGGATATAGTCATGATCACCGCCGCGGCCCAAGCTGGAACGCGCTCAATGCGCTGGATGGCCAGCATCCCCAGGGCGAATGTCCAGGCATATGAGAGGCCCAGGTAGATACCATATACGAAAATATTCCAGACCAATCCGACCGTCGGGCCGAGTTCACCATACATGGCCGACGTCCAGAAATAAGACTGCCTGGCGATCAGGTTGATCGGTACGCCAAACAGCCACTCACTGGTCGCGTTGATGGCAATATTGGGTACAACAAGGGCAAAAGTTACTGCGTTGACCATCTGTTCAAAGGTTCCTTGCCCATTCCACAATTTACTGAGTAGATGCGTCAACCCTGGTACCACGACCAACCCCATTAAAGAAATCAACGGTAGTATTCCGGCAAAGATCAGGACCCAATGTTCAGTGTCAACCTGCACATACCCAAACATCCCCACAAAGGTTGGGTCAGGTAGCTCACGGCGCGTACCCAGCCAATCGAAACCAAAAGCGGAGAAGAGCAGAATATTTCCCCAAACCTGAAGCGGGCCTAAGGCCGCCGCCATAACCGCCCAACAGATGGTCGGCTGAGCAGCCAGCTTGTCAAAGGTAGTTTGAGGACAGACAATAACTCCCCAGAAATAGGAAAGAAAGGTTTTTGCCATCCCCCCTCCAGATAGACCTTGATCTCAACTTGTGCCACACTATGGTAGTCGCGGATAGTCAGAAGCATCGAGTAGTGTACAAGGAAATTCAACCTGACACTTCGATCAGACAGTTACCAACCGATTATGAACCAATTTCACAAAAATTCACATTCAAAGAGTCTTGAATACGCTACAATACAAATAAGCGGGGATGGTAGGTGATCACCCCATTGAAAAGTAGTTCGGGTGGATTATACTGAGGTTAATGAAGTTTTTATTGGTAGGTTGGTTTCAAGCAATGAGTTGGATTGGTAGAAGTAGCTAGTTGTAGTAGTAGTTGTTGTGGTTGTTGTAGTCGTATTGTTATCCTCCATTCAAGTTTAGCGTAAGGTTTGGAAGAGACCAGGGGCGACCAGAAATCGCCCCTGGTCTTGTTATGCGTCGGGACTGGCTCGCTCAATTGAGCAGTAGCGGAAATCGCATCGATCTCCCCCGTGTCCAAGCGTGGTCGTACGCTCCCACCGAATACGAGAGGCAAAATTGTCTATCATCATATCATCAGTCGCGCAGAAAGCCGGGGTAAGCTCAGGTACGCCATATTCGGTGAGTACATCCAGGTAAAAGCAGCAGTAATCATTGAAAGCCAGGCGAGTTGGACTATCCTCTACCCATTCGAACTGCCACCCTTCCTGCGGAAAGTTGCTTTTTAGTATCCGGCGAATGATGAAACGGAATAGGGGAAACAGAAAAGGCAGTCGTGCCATCCAGACCATCTGCCAACGGTACGTCGCATAGGCAGCCTCAAAGAAACGTTCGACGGTCGCAATTGCCTCCTGCTCATCGAGACCATCTTCTCGGAGCACCTGGTATGCCGCCAGGCCAGGCAGAATACTTTTCTCCAGGTGAGCACGCAAAGCATGGTGGGCATAATGCCGGCGTTGGGCATAGAGATCGCCGTAATAAAGCCGTATGCGTTCAGCCAGAGCCGACGCTGCCACATCGCCGCGATCCTTTGCCATTGCTTGCTGCCAATGTTTGAGATCAGGGATAGAGGGTGTTTTTTTCATTGGACGATCCTCTGTACGTTATAATCATGAAGCAGCCATTGTTCGCTGCCTCTGATCATCTCTAAAGACAGGAACAATCCATGGATCTGAACCGTACAACTCTCTATGATACCCATATAGCAATGGGATCTCGCATGGTGCCTTTTGCCGGCTGGGAAATGCCTGTCCAATATACCAGCCCGCTCGAAGAACACGCCGCTGTCCGCGCCTCGGCGGGCCTGTTTGACATCGACCACATGGGGCAGGTCATCGTCGAAGGGCCCGACGCGCTCGACTATCTCCAATATGTGACTCCTACTGAGCTTTCCAATCTCCAAGAATGGGAGGCAACATACTCGATGCTTTGCTATGTCGATGGTGGTACAGTGGATGACATTTTCATCTACCGGCTGCCGGAGCACTATTATGTGGTTGTCAATGCCTCCAATCTTACCAAAGACCTCACGTGGATGAAGGCCCACATTCCAGGCTTCGATGTCACCGTGACCGATGTTTCGGCCCCAACGCACATGCTGGCCTTCCAGGGACCCAAAGCACAGGAAGTTCTCCAGACATTGTGTGATGTTGACCTCAGTAAGGTGGAATTCCATTTTTCGACACGCGGCAAAGTGGCCGGGATCGATACGCTGATCGGCTCGACAGGCTATACCGGCGAGTATGGCTTTGAGCTGTTTTTCGATACTACCCAGGCAATCAAAGTATGGAATGCCATCCTGGAAGCAGGCCGGCCGTATGATATCAAAGCTATCGGATTGGCGGCACGTGACAGTTTACGCTTCGAGCCTTGCCTGCCGCTCTATGGCCACGAACTCTCGCCGGACATCTCTCCGCTGGAAGTTGGACTGGGCTTTTTTGTCAACACGGATAAGGGCGATTTTCTCGGCAAGGAGGCATTGCTCAAGCAGCGGCTGGAAGGCCCGGCCCGCAAGCTGGTTTGCATCGAAATGGTCGATAAAGGTGTTCCACGTGAGCACTATGAGGTGGTAATCGAGGGGCAGCGTGGCCATGTCACGTCCGGCATGTTCGCGCCGACGCTCAAAAGCTATGCGGCTATGGTGCTCATCCCGTCATCCCTGGCCAAAGTGGGTCGCGAACTGGAGGTGCTCATCCGCGATCAGCCCAAAAAGGCCAAGATTGTCAAGAGGCCGTTTTACACGCCAACATACAGGAAATAGTAACGCTCCGGGTCGGCAGGCAAATAGATATCCCAATCATCCCTGGCAAATAGAGATGGCATTATCTATCTACTTCTTCCCATGAAAATTTCCGCACAAAATTTGGCATGTTCGTTACGCCTTGAATTGTCAACGCCCGATCCCCTGACATGCTGTCGAACCACGCAGCGGGGTCGTTCGGATCGGAGAGCAGCCAGGGACAGAAGGCAAACAGGTAATCGGGCAACGGCTCGCCGTTGGAAAGTATCCCCATGTGAAACCAGTTGAACACCGCAACGTGATAGTCACGGTGCAATGCCTCATCAACGGCCGGATAGCGCGTGTCGGCAGCATCGCCCAGGCGCCATCCACCCTCCCCGGCAATCATCGGCGGGACAAAGCCGATCTCCTCCTGAAACACACCGGCAGGTTCACGAAAACTCAGGACGCCAATGTTATCCTGATCGTAATCCGGCGGGTGATTGGCTCCATAGGGATGAGGAACAAAGAACAGCCGATCAAACACACTGTCCAATCCGGCACCCTTGAGTCGGCGTAAATCCTCACGCAGCCAGGTCGCATCGATGTGTTGGAGGCCGGCCAGCCCACCCGCATCGACCACCTCCTGAACAGCGGAGAGCATATGTGACTGGTACGTGTCCTGGTCAATAGGTCGTCCGTCCCACTCCTGCTCCAGATTGGGCTCATTATAGACCTGGATATAGGGTGCAATGCCCTGCGACAGCAAAAAAGCCACATCCTCTGCCCAATATTCATAAGCTTCGTATGGGTGCACAAATGGACGCCAGATCACCATCATACCGGCTTCCTCGAAGAGCGGCGCCATCATCAGCAGTTGCGCTCGCTCAGTATAATTGACCAATACCCATCGGACGCCAAGCCGCTGAAGACGGGCGATCTCCAGCCGCACCTCGAACTCGTCGCCGGATGGCCCTTGAAGATAATGCAACCCGCGCCCGTTATCGGCCTGCGGACGGGGCCAGGCCCGGAGCCAGCCGGTATAGTCTGCGCGTGGTGACGGGAGAGCCGGCGCGGCGGCAACCATCGATGCAGCATGGCCGGGGACAAAGGGAAACGTCTCGTTCGTGATAGTGTCATAGGACTGCCAACCCCGACCATCGAAGCGGATCAGACGCCGCTCTCCAATAAACCAGGGCCAGCCTGCATCGTCGATAACCACCGCAGTAAACCGGTCGAGCAGTTCCGGCGTGTCGAAGGCTTTGTCACTCTGCCAATCCTGGCCATCTGTACTATAAGCAATCACATTGGCGCCGGCCGCCCAGATAGTATCGCCACTTGACGCGATAGAAAGCACACCGCCAGGGTCCGACGGGCCAGTAAAGGTTCCATCTGACAGAAGCTGAACACCGCCGTCAGTCGCTATCCGGAGACCAATATCCGGCACAAGATGGAAAGCGACAATGGCATTCCCGGCCAAGCCACTCTCGAAGGAGGTGTAGTGCTGCCATTCCCGACTATCGGGATGATAGCTGTATAGACCGCCAAAACGTGTACCAACCCACAGCCGATTCTGCTCTCTATCCCAAGCCAGCGCAGTAATCGACCGGAGTGGGTCGTTGGCCGCATCAGAAGACGCCATAAGCACATTGCTGACTGCCAGTGTATTCAGATCGAGACGCATCAAACCACGTCCAACCTGATACTGTCCGGCAACCCGATCGTAGTGCCCTGAATCAGCATACCAAAGACTGCCGGCCCGGTCGAGTGCCAGGGCTGAAATCCAGCCGGTTTCTCCTGGAGCAAGCAATTGCCAACCGGCATCCCGATCGAGGGTCCAGATGCTACCACGATTGGTTCCTACATACAGATGATCGGTATTGGTTGCCAGAGCCCGGATTGTACCCCCATCGGGCAATCGATGATCATCCGGCTGCCAGCCATCATCTTGCCATGTCCGCATCTGACCGGACTCATCGGCTACCCATAGCCCACCCTGCCACCAGGTTGTGGCAGTGATGATGGGTAGAGATGCCCCGGAAAAGACGGGATCGAGAGTGCTTTCCGCCAGCGGCAGACCAACCAGGAGATCGTCCGGCAGCAATGATACTTCGACCGGACTGACGGCAGACATAGCCAGCTCATCGAGATCGTCAATCAGGTAGCGCCGACCGTTCACCAGCACATAGAGCGCGGGATCGGAAACACCAGTCACCCAGCGTGTCAAGGGAGCACCAATCGGATACGCTGCCATCTGATCGGGTGGCACAGAGGTCACATCACCCATTTGGAATCCAAAAGCGATAAAAGCCGCCCAGTCGCGTACATGCCGGATCTCACCGCTTTCCATCAGCCGATGTAGCGCAATACTACCTTCCCCAACCAGCAACCGATCGTTACGATGGCCAGGAGTGAGAGATGGGATAGGTGGAGTTGGAGAAGAAGAGGGAACGATGCTCCGACAAGAGACAAAAAGAAGAAGCAATATCAATCCGGACCAACGCCTCACGGCGATCAGTAAACTCGATGTCATGATAGATCCCGGAAACACCGCGAATCAGTATATAGCCAGAGATATACCTGTCTCTGGCTATATACAAGGTTGTGCGATTGTCCTAAAACAACGTGTAGATGAACGGCCCGATACCTGACGCGGAGGCGAAAATCAGCAAGAAGCCGAATAGTAGTAACACGACTACCATCGGTATCAGCCACCACAACCGTCGTGCCCACAGGAATTTGAGAAATTCTCCCACAATCCCCATGTTGTTAACCATATTTTTGACAAATTGGGCCATCGTAAAAACTCCTTGGCTGATGGCAGATAGCTGATGGGAGAGAGTCAGGCTTTCCATCTTAATGTCTTGTGAAAGCTCTTAAGACTCTTGGCCACCTGTTCAACTTTACCATACAGCTTATGATGTGTTTGACTGTGATCAAGTGCTGGAAACAACGCGCTTGCATGAGTCTATGGCAATTCCCGGAAAGCGATCAAAGTTTTCACTTGTGTCTCGACCTGATCTCGCTGCGATATTCACATTGACCAAGTTGGCCGCGCGGATCATGTAATTGGCAAGATCATACTTTTCAGGATTGGGAAAGCCGGCAGCAACTTTGTAGACTGCGTGTAAAAACTGCCGCGCTTGATGCCATATCTGAAGACTTTCAAGCAAAAATGGCATCGCCTCATCCCTCCACTATCAGCCATTTGCCATCAGCTATTTACTATCCGCTCGCACCATAAACCGATCCATCACCAGCATTTCCAGCGCGCCTTTCTTGAATGTGTTGAAGGCATTCTGGGGCGTGGTGACGATTGGCTCGCCGCGCAGATTATAGCTGGTATTGAGCAATACGGGTACCCCCGTCGCCTTGCCAAACCGCTCGATCAGCCCATAGTACCAGGGATTATCTTCGCGGCGCACCGACTGCAGACGCCCACCACCATTGACATGTGTCACGGCTGGGATAAGCTCCTGCTTGTCCTCCGGGATCGGTCGCACCACCAGCATGAAGCGTGGCGTGTGCTGGCCTGCATACTTGCCCATCTCGAAGAACTCCCCGGCGCGCTCCTCGGTAACCACCGGCGCGAAGGGGCGGAACGGCTCGCGGAACTTGATCTTCAGGTTGACAGTCTCCTTCATCTCCGCGCGGCGCGGGTCGGCCAGGATGGAGCGGCTGCCTAGCGCCCTCGGCCCCCACTCGAATCGGCCCTGGTACCAGCCTACCACGCCCCCATTAACAATAGTCTCCACCGTCCGGTCGAGCAGCTTATCCTCATCCTCGACATACTCATACTTGATCCCTTCCGTATCCAGGAACGATTTGACCTCAGCGGGGGAGAACTCCTGGCCATAGTAGGCATTCTCCATGATGAACTTGCGCGGCCGGTTGAGCAGGATATGGTAAGCATACAGCGCCGCGCCGAGCGCGCCTCCCGCATCGCCGGCCTCCGGCTGGATGTACATCTCTTCGAAGGGGGTCTCGTCAAGGATGCGCCCATTGCCGACGCTGTTGAGCGCCACGCCTCCGGCCATCACCAATCGCTTAGAGCCGGTACGCTCATAGGCATGGTTAGCCATCTTGATCATAACTTCTTCGGTGACGGCCTGGATGCTGGCAGCGATATCGGCAAAACGCTCGTTTTCGCGCGTCGCGGACTCCCCGGCACGATCGGGATGAGTCTTAGAGGTAAAAAATGGACTTTCCTTCTTGCGCTCCGGGCCGAAGAGATCGACAAACTTCCGGTTGTAGGTGTGGGTGGCCGAGTGATGGTAGGAGAAGTAATCCATATCGGTGTGGAAGCTGCCGTCACTGCCAATGTTGATCAACTGATGGACTTTATCGACGTAACGCGGCTCGCCAAAGGGTGCCATGCCCATTACCTTGTACTCGCCCTCATTGACCTCAAAGCCCAGATAGGCGGTGAAAGCCGAGTACAACAAACCTACCGAATGCGGGAAACGCATCTCGCCAAACAGGTCGATCTTGTTCTCGCCTGTGCCGTTCCACTGCGCTGTCGCATGACCAATGGAGGCAGTCGTCCACTCACCCACCCCATCGATGGTCAGCACGGCGGCATCATCGTAGGGCGATGCGAACATGGCGCTGGCAGCATGGGAGAGGTGGTGCTCGGCAAACAGCAGTTTGCCGGACGGGATCTGGAGCTTATCCAAAAGGTGACTCTTGATCCACAGTTTCTCGTTAAACCAGGTGATCATCGATTCGCGGAACAGTACCATCGACTTGGGATAAGTCTGGAGATTGCTGAGCAGGATCCGCTCGAACTTGAGAAGTGGCTTCTCGTAGAAAACCACATAGTCGAGATCGTTAGTGGTGATGCCTGCCGTCTTCAGACAGAAGTCAATCGCCAGGTTCGGGAATCCGGAATCGTGCTTCTTGCGAGAGAAACGCTCTTCAGCCGCCGCGGCAATCAACTCGCCATCTTGTAGAATGCAGGCAGCAGCGTCGTGGTAGTAACAGGAGATACCTAGAATATACATTGGGTTTGCTTATTAGATCCCTTCTTGTATCAGGCTCATCGCTACCGGTTTTTTTCGAGTGTTCAGGTGATCTTCTCACACGCAAGGGAATGTCAAAGCGATTGCCTTTGAATCAATCTCACAGATAATAATCAATTATTGACTTCCTGTCTACTGGACGTAACAATTAAGCGTCCAACTGATGATATCAAGGCTAATGAGTACTCTGGAGAATAGATGATCAAAAAGGTTGCTGTGAGGATTGGGGGTAATCTCCTCATATCGGCAGGATCGATCCTGGTGACATTGATTGTGATAGAGATCACACTGCGTCTGTTCTTTCCGGTATCCGATATGCCTTTATCAACCTATGAGCCTGGTGTAGGTCTGCATCTGGCACCCAATCAGACAGGGGTCTGGGTTGTTGGCGCTACCGGCGAAATTCAAGGTCACTACCAGATCAACGCTGCCGGATGGAACGCCATACGTGAATACGACAGCCATAAGCCGGCTGATACGTTTCGGATTGCTGTCATCGGGGATTCTTACGTTGAGGCGCTTCAAGTGGATGTCGCGCAATCGTTTCCGGCAGTGTTAGAAAGCATTTTGCAAGCGAGTCTACCATGCAATGGATACTCAACCATTGAGGTTTATGGTTTCGGCTATTCCGGCGCGCAGCTCGCGCAATACCTGAACATGATGCGCTACGTCGATAAGCGTTACCATCCCGATCTGTACGTGATCAATATTGTCGGAAATGACTTCGATGAATCGATTGTCAATCCCTACCCCCGTTTTATGAGTTTTCGTCAAGATGAAAACGGAGAATTTGTAGAAGTTCCGCCTGTTCCCTACTCGTCTCCAGTTCGTAGCTTTATGAAAAAATTTGCATTGGTGCGCTATGTGTATCTGAACCTGCAAGCGCCTCAAGCTTTGCCGGCTGCCTATTCTCTCTTCAAGCAACAGTCTGAGGGAACACAACCGGTGGCCGGTGGCCCTCAAACCCAACACTTATCCAACCCACAGCAAGACATGATCGCCCAGTTGACCAGGCATATTTTTATCGAGTATCAGACTATCGCAGTTAAAAGAGATAGTGATTTGATGCTGGTGCTCGATGCTGATCGGAATGCCATTTACGCGAGCACCCCTCCCTCACCAATCCTGGCCTGGCAAAACACCATTGCGCATGACGCCGCTATGGATCTGGGAATCGACCTGATCGATCTGGCATCAGCTTTCACTGATGACTACCAACAATATGGTGAACCATTCAATTCGTCAGCAGACTACCATTGGAATGTGCATGGTCATGCAATTGTGGCAGATGCTGTTAGCCGGTGGCTGGTCGACCGTGTGTGCGCAGGCCGATCAGCATCCCGATAAGATGCCGTGCATGACTACCGGCAATGAGGCCGGCTTGCCGCGGCGATATCCCTGTTTTTCGGTGAGATAACAACTCTCAATGTATTCGGGTAGTAGGATATCACCCCATTGTAACCAGAGCTTTACCGTACCATAATGATGGCAGAGTGTTGCAGTAACAAAATCTTTCTTCGTAGCTTCACCGTGACCTTGGATTTTGGCTCATTGCAACACTCGCTTTCTTTTTCCCTCCACCAACCGTCCGCCGCAAATATCCACCTCGCTTGTTTTGCAATCGCCAGCCTCCCTCAAGCGCCCACACAATCCTTGAAAATCGCTTGTCAACCAATCGCTTGACGGCATTGGGTAACTACACCAAAGGCGCAACCGAATAGGATATTGGTACTAAAAGATGTTCTCTAACCAAAATTAAACCAAATTCTATCCATTTCTATATTGCATCTACTCCCGGATTAAGGTAGACTTTAGAACAAGCGAGCATAATGCTCAATTATCCCGCCATAGGAGCATTGGCATGGCACTCTACAACAACTCATTCTATCCACTATTTGGAATCAACAGCCTTCGAGGTCAAAGAGGCCAGCGATGGGCTGATCTGGTCGACTGGATTGGCAAGCTGCCCGGTTCGGATCCTCATGTGATGGCTTTTACGATGACCATCCGTCGTCTGAACCGCTTACAGTCGGAAGACAGGCTGTGCCCCGACCCCTTCTGCGCTGTCTGTGCCGCCCAGGTCGTCGCCCTCTTTGATGGCAGCGAGCAAGAACTCCTCGATTTTTACTACAACAATCTCCATGAAGTCCAATCAACAATTCGAAACATGCGTGTGCGCGAAGTTGTTCGTACGCGTGAGGTCGTAGCAGCATAGAAACCTGTGAGGGGATTGAGGCGGCTGCATGATGCAGCCGCTTTTTGATTCTTGTGCTGTCATGGCCCATGGGGTTATCCTTTGACCCATGGCTGCCATCTACCCTCTTCCTGCCGTCGCTGCCGGGCATTTATGCCTGGATATCATCCCAGGTCTCGACCATTTACCACACGGCCAGTTCGAGGTACTTTTCAGGCCGGGCCGGTTGATCCAGGCTGGAATAGCACAATTCTCCACGGGAGGGCCGGTTTCAAACACCGGTTTAGCCCTGCATCGATTAGGCGTCCCGGCACGATTGGTAGCTAAAATTGGCGCGGATCCCTTTGGCGATATCGTCCGCGGCATTGTCGCTCAGTACAATCCACAACTGGTCGAGGGGATACGCATCGCCCCGGATGTACCCACATCTTACTCGGTGATTATCAGCCCTCCGGATACGGATCGTATTTTCTTGCACTGCCCGGGCGCGAATGACACATTTCTAGCTACCGATATTGACTACAGTCTGGTCGAGCGGTCGGCATTGTTCCACTTTGGCTACCCCCCGCTCATGCGCAGCCTGTATACAGACAATGGACAAGGGCTGGTGGAGGTTCTTCGACGCGCAAAAGAAACCGGCGTGACCACCTCGCTCGATATGAGCTTTCCCGATCCGACTTCGGAGAGCGGCCAGGTCGATTGGCGCGCTATTTACACTGCCGCACTGCCCTACGTCGACATTTTCCTGCCAAGCATCGAAGAGATCATGTTCACCCTGCGCCGCGAAATGTACGAACAGCTCAATGCCAATGGGACATTGCTGCAACAGGTGACGCCGGAGTTGCTTGTCGATATCAGCGAAGAGCTGTTGGGGTTGGGTGTCAAGATTGTGGTGCTCAAGCTCAGCGAGAATGGGCTTTACCTGCGCAGCGCCGATGAGACACAAATGCAACAGCTCGGGCGCGCTCGGCCGGAACAGTGGGAAGCCTGGGCCAATAAGGAACTCCGAGCACCCTGCTTCCAGGTCGAAGTGACCGGTACGACCGGTTCGGGTGATGCCACCATTGCCGGATTCCTGAGCGCGCTGCTGCGAGGCCTCCCACCGGAGAAAGCCATGACGATGGCGGTCGCGGTAGGAGCTTGCAATGTGGAGGCCGCCGATGCGCTGAGCGGCCTGCGTACCTGGGATGAGACGGTTGCGCGCGTCGATGCCGGGTGGGCGCGGCATCTGCTCTCCATCCGTTCACCCGGTTGGCAGTGGGATGATGCACATTCTCTGTGGGTTGGCTCGCGGAACATTTAACGACACGGGGCTATCATGTATTACAGACCAGAAAATCTCTTGACACTCAAGCACCTGCTGCGAACTGCCGAACGGGGTGGATATGCCATCGGCGCGTTTTCGCCCCGTTATACCCCCTCTATTCGTGCCATTTTTCGCGCCGGGCAAAAGCTCCAGTCTCCACTGATTGTGCAGATCGCGCAGATCGAGCTGGAATGGTACAACCTGACACTGCGCGAGTTCGCCTTTGACTTCTGGGAGCAGTTCGATGCCGAACGACCGGCTATTCCCTTCGGCCTGCACCTCGATCACACCCAGGATTTTGACCTGATCCGCGAGGCAATCTCCTACGGCTTCACATCGGTGATGATCGATGCATCCCCCCACTCGCTCCTCGATAACATCGCCATCACCCAGGAAGTCGTCGATTATGCTCATGCCCGCGGCGTCTCGGTCGAGGCCGAATTGGGGCGTATTGGCGCGGCCGATGCCTCCGAAAGTGAAAGCAGCAGCGATGAAGAGCTGTTTACCGATCCGGAGGAAGCGGAGGTATTTGTCCGTGAAACCGGCGTCGATGCGCTGGCTGTCTCGGTGGGGACGGCCCATGGCGTCTATACTGTCCGCACGCCGCGTATCGATCTTGAACGGCTGAAGGTCATCCGTGCTCGTACGCCTGTCCACCTGGTCTTACACGGCGGCTCCGGAACGCCGGCCGATCTGATCGGGCAGGCTATTCACCTGCCCGGTGGTGGGATCAGCAAGATCAACATCGCGACCGACCTGGAATTGGGCCTGCTGCGAGCACTTGGTCGTCAGGAACGGATGACCAATGCCGATGCCAAAGCACTTGCTGCCGGCAAGCTGGAAGTCGGTCTGGCCGCTGTTCAGGCAATAGCGGAAGACAAGATCGCCAATTTCCTGGGAAGCCATCACCGTGCCTCAGACTTTATCCGGTGATCCATTACCACTACAGCAGCACGATCTCCCCTTTGCTGCCGTCTACACGCACACGTTGGCCGGTCTTGAGACGTGTGGTGGCCTGATCGACGCCCACCACCGCCGGGATGCCGTACTCACGCGCAACAACCGAGCCATGAGTCATCATCCCCCCGACCTCCATCACCAGGCCGCCTGCGGCCAGGAAGAGCGGCGTCCAGGCCGGGTCGGTGCCGGGGCAGACCAGGATCTCGCCGGGGGCCAGCTGTGCGCCATGTGGCTCGAACACCACGTGTACTGTGCCCTCAACCACACCGGGCGACACCGGGCTACCGATAATCGCGCCTGAGCCATCGCTGTTAGCCACTCCCATTCCCTCGTAGTAGGCTGTCCCATCGCTGAGCAGGACACGCGGCACCAGGCGTCGACGCTTCTCACGCTCGTAACCTGCTCGCCGCTCGGCGACCAGGGCTTTCCAATCGCGCTGCGTCCCCGCGGCCAACGCCCTCAAATCGGCCAACCGCAAGAAGAAGATATCGTCCGGCCGATTGAGCAGCCCCGCGGCCACCA
>JAFGLD010000010.1 GCA_016928235.1 Anaerolineae bacterium
CATCCCGAGTGCCTCTCATCAACATTTCATCCCAGCTCGCGAGACGGATCGTGTAGTGATGCCCCCGGCGACAGGTAAACTCGATGATCAAGTTTTCGGTCTGTGCCATCGGGTGATCGGGTTTCAGTGATCGACGATTGAACAACAATCGTGGAGATCAGTTTTTTGCCGTGCAACACCGCTGTTCTCGTGAGTATGTCTGCAACAAGCAGCAATGCATATGGCTTTTGCCCATCAACTGCCATACATTCCTGGTGGCTTGCGTACTTCGATCTGTTTGGTTTGGCTGCTCAGCACATCCACTACGTTCATCAGCGCATCTGCACTTTTTGCTGTGCTTTGGTATATTTCTTTTCGAAACTGCTCCAATTATTCTTGCATGCCTTAACTTTGGAACAGTTTCTTCCTTTTTTCAAATTTTCGTCCCCTTGCTTTTTGATTTTGTCCAAAGTCCAATTCTCAAAAACATGGTCATGATCATTTGTTCCCGCCCTCCAGTTCAAAGTGAAGGAAAGGATCTCCCCCAATATGTAGCAATTCCCGCTTTGGAGGTTTATCGCAAGGTGCGCTGGCATTCTCGTGTCCTTTACAGGTCACGCAGTATCAGAGTTCCCTAATGCCAACTGAAGAAGTGATAGCCGCCCATAGCAACCTGCCTTACGCCGTGGAGATACACTTTGGCCGTAAACGCTATGCACACTTTCGGGGGGCATCCGCAATTTGTGTGAACGGCCAGGGAAGTCGAGAACACGATGTAGTAGAAACTCCACTTTCTGGCCAGGTGAGTTGACGTCATGCCCATTTGTGATGTTCGTCGATCATCTTTCACATAAATCGCGGGAGAGCCACTTTCGGGCGTTAACTGACATATTGACGCCTGGCCTGGCTAAATGCTCGATTCTTGGGGGGGTGATCCTCTGGTGATCCTCCGGTGCTCTTCCGATCATCCTCTGCTTGTCCCGCTGTTGGCCTGGGAGATTGCCGGCGTTGTCAGGGTTGCTTGGGGGCATTCGATGGGGAGGCGGAATGTTCGCGCCATAGGATGGATGATAGCACCAACGCACCGATCTGTCAAGCACTAAAGAGCCGAACGGCACAGAACAATCGGAAAGCGTGTTCTGTTTTGAGCGTCGACCGAACTGCTGGTAGATGGGGGAACGGGTGACTCGGTGGGAGCAAGAGGCACGGCTACTGGTTCGACGCCGCCCACCGGTAGTACATCGACCACCCTAAAGGCGGCGCCGTACGGCCCGAACAATCCGGCGTGGTTGGCGGCCTAGAACAGGATCTGGTAATCGCCCGGCGGGACCAGGTTTCCCTACTCGTCGCGACCGTCCCAGACCACCGGATAGCCGCGCAGCTCGATTCCCGGCAGCTTCAGCACATGCACATCCCGCCCTCAAACACCAAAGATCGGGCAGGAATTGTATCTTGCGGATTGTAATCCCCCCTTTTATCGGAGAATTTTCCCTGCTGCGGTATAATCCAATCTCTTAGATTTGGTCACGACAAAATAATAGGTCTGACCGTTAACTGGAACAACTTTATGCAAAACGTGATTTACCCTTTCACGGCTATTGTGGGACAGAGCCGAATGAAACGCGCTCTGATCCTAAATGCCATCAGTCCTCAAATTGGAGGTGTGCTTATTCGGGGTGAGCGTGGTACAGCTAAGAGTACTGCTGCGCGCGCCCTGGCCGCCTTGCTGCCCGAGATCGACGTCGTGGCTGAGTGCCGTTTCAGCTGTGATCCCAGCCAGCCCGATACATGGTGTGACGAGTGTCATGAGCGGAATGGTCATGGCGCGGGACTGCCTGGAATACGTCGCCGGATACGACTGGTCGATTTGCCGGTGAGCGCAACAGAAGACCGCGTTGTGGGCACGTTGGATATCGAAAAAGCGATCCAGCAAGGCAAGCGTTTCTTCGATGCTGGTGTGCTGGCAGCGGCCAACCGCGGCATTCTCTACGTCGATGAGGTCAACCTGCTTGACGATCACGTCGTCGACCTGTTGCTCGACTCGGCTGCCATGGGGACCAATGTCGTCGAGCGCGAAGGCATCAGCTTTACACACCCGGCCCAGTTCATCTTGATCGGGACGATGAATCCGGAGGAAGGCGATCTCCGCCCCCAGCTGCTCGATCGCTTTGCTTTGTGCGTTGATGTTCGGGGGATCGCTTCGCAGTCCGAGCGCATGGCGATCATGGAGCGCCGCATCGAGTACGAACAAGCCCCACTCGGTTTCCAGCAGCGATGGAATTCCTACGAAGGACAGCTTTCTGAGGAGATCGTGCGCGCACGGCAGATCGTGGAGCAGGTGAAATATACACGCCAAAATATGGCAGGGATTGCCTCGTTAACTGCCGGCCTGCGCGTGGATGGGCATCGCGCCGATCTGGTGATTCTCAAAGCTGCGCGTGCTCAGGCCGCGCTCGAAGGGAGAACCACCATCACCGATCAGGACATCCTGCTTGCGGCAGAGTTGGCGCTTCCGCATCGTCTCAAGAGAGGTCCTTTCCAGGAGACCGAAGTATCTTTGGAGAACCTCGAGCAACGTCTTGAGCAAGCCTACAATGATTCCGATGCCATAGAGGATTCGGAACAAACTGCCGGCGAATCGTCTGACGTAAAAAAAAAGCCGGTGAAACACTAACTGACGAGCAGACAGCCAAACAACTCGACGAAGTTGGCTCTACCGAACCTGCCCGGCAGAATGTCTTCAACAGTCAAGATGCACACTGGTGGGAGGGGGGACAACAGGTACAAACCGGCGCGGAGTTCAAGGTAGCCCGCCGTCTCGACACGCCATTGGATCGGCTGACCCGGCGACAAGGAGGTCGGCGCAGCCGGACGCGCACCGAGCGCCGGCGCGGGCGTTACATTCAGGCCGGTCCTGCTAATGGGAACACAGACATTGCGTTTGATGCTACATTCCGAGCTGCGGCTCCTTACCAGGTCGAGCGCGATAATGGCGGTCTGGCTTTTGCCATCCGCAAGCAAGACTTGCAGCGCAAGATCCGGGTCACCAAGCAGGCTAATTTAGTTCTTTTTGTGGTCGATGCCTCGTGGAGCATGGCTGTCGCGGAGCGCATGAGCGCGACAAAAGGCGCCATTCTTTCCCTGCTCACCGATGCCTACCAACACCGTGATCGGGTTGGGTTGATTGTCTTTCAGAAAAATCGAGCCCAGATTGTATTGCCACCCACAAACTCTGTTCAGTTGGCCCAGAAAGCCCTGGCCGACATCCCTGTTGGGGGTAAAACGCCGCTTTCGGCCGGTCTGGCACTGGCACATGAAGTGTTTCGCCGAGACAAACTCTCCCATCCTGATGCACTGCCCCTGATGATTATGCTGACCGATGGCGCAGGTAACGTATCGATGAGCGGTCTGTCTCCACTGGAAGAATCACAGCACATTGCGCAGCAGATTCAGGAAGTGGGCGTCAAATCGGTTGTCATCAACATGGAGCACGCCAGTTTCGATCAGGGCCTGGCCCAAAAGCTGGCCGATCACCTGGGGGGGGCCTGTTACACACTACATGAGCTTAAAGCCGAGGTGTTGTATCAAGCCGTACGGCAGGAAATGCAGCATGGACAGACTATGCGGTAAAATCGCCGGAAGAGACAGAAGACAAAAATGGCCCCACGAATGGGGCCTTTCTTTTTTCGAGTCAGGCGTTATTCGCCCCTGTCTTTCACAAACTCGAATTCTTCAGGATTGCCCCAATCACTGGGCCAGTCTAATTCAGGAAGATTGTAATAGCGTTCCACGATCCGGCGGAAAATCGGCGCGGCAACGGTGGAACCGTTGCCGCCATTTTCGATCATGACGACGATGGCGATGTCAGGTTCATCGGTGGGTACGGTATAGCCGGCAAACCAGGCAATAGGCGGCGCGCCCGGTCTGGAAACTTGAGCCGTTCCTGTCTTGCCGGCAATCCACAGGCGATTATTCAGGCTGCCCAGCCGGTATTCAGCTGTCCCAACAAAGGGATCGGCAGCCACCTGGTGCATGCTCTCGCGGATCACTGCCAGGTCATCCTGAGAGAGGGATAGCATGTTAAGTACCTCCGGCTGAAAGGTAACACTTGGCTCCTCGCCAAGTAACCCAATGTGATCGACAAGCCGAGGATGGTAGACTGTTCCGCCGTTAGCGACAGCCGCTACCATGTTGGCAATCTGGAGTGGCGTTACAAGGATGTCGCCCTGGCCAATGGCAATATTGACACTATCGCTAAGTGTCCACGTCTGCCCGCGTGTCTGAAAAAGCCAGTTTGGATCGGGTATCAGACCGGGTTGCTCTTCGATTTCGATCCCCAGTTTGTCCCCAAATCCATATTCTCGAGCGTAATTGGGTATGAGATTGGGATCTTCCTGCCCCGTCACAAAGCCTATCTTGTAAAAATAAGGGTTGCACGAGCCCGTCAATGCCTGTGCCAGTGTGATTGTGCCATGTCCACCCTCTAGCCAGTCATAGCGCGGTGTATCAAGGCCTGTCCACACCCCTGTACAGTTGTAGGTTGTGCCCGGCTCGAAGAGCTCACTCCCTAAAGCCGTAGACATCGTCACAAGCTTGAAGACTGAGCCTGCCGGATATTCGCCCTGCGTCGCGCGTCCAAAGAATGGCTTGAGAGGATCGTTCAGGAGATCCTGGACATAAGTGTTTGTATAAAGCGGGTGTTGATTGAAAGGGTGGAGGACATTGGGGTCATAGTCCGGATAACTGGCCATGCCAAGAATGGCGCCGGTGTTAACTTCCAATACCACTAGAGCGGCACCACCGGCAGTTGGCGCCCAGGTGGTTTGTCCCCCGTAATAGGCTTCCGCAATGATGTCCTGAAGCATGGCCTGCAGATCACGATCCAGGGTGGTATAAATACTCTGAGCGGGTTGAGACTCTTTACTGGTAAGCTGCTTGTAAAACTGACCCTGAGGCGTATAGACATTCAACGATCCTCCCCGAGTTCCGGCCAGGTAAGTCTCACCCCATTTTTCCAACCCACTTTGTCCGACAATCTCATCACCCTGATAACCTAGCTTGCGATAACTTTCTAATTGTTCTGATGTGATGTAGCTTGTATATCCCAACACATGAGGGGCCAGCCGGTCAAAGTAACGACGCCCCGTCTTTTCGACAAAGCCAAGCGCCACATAACTGTTTAATGCGTTCCAGTTATTCTGGATGGTTTCCGCATCGGCATCGCCCAATGCTATGCTCCGATCGGCGGGCGCGCCGTCATAGTTCTTTTTGATGTCTGCCGGCGTCATATGCAATACTTCGCTGAGAAGATTGAGCATCTGATCTTCGAAGTTCGTGTTGATCTGCCCAGGCACAATAGTAATGGTATAGGTTTGGGCATCATCGGTTACCAGTGCCAAACCATTCCGATCGTAGATATTGGCACGCGAAGGCGTCGTGCTTTCGAGCTGGAGCGTGTTTCCGCTCGCCAGTTCGGGAAAGATCAGACCGGGTGACCATACTACCCCCCATCGTCCGTCAGCGAAGACGAGAGGCATCCTCTGATCCTTTAACTCTATGGGTCCTAATACCTGCGTGTTAAAGGTAACTTCAAAGGCGAAGAACGCGCTTGTTCCGGTACTCTCTGAAAGCACAGAGCGTGGGACTGCCTCCAGATCGATCAAAGTCATGGTTGTGGCAGTTCCCTCATAAGTGTCAGTAAATTGCTCTAGCGTGTATGCAGCCTGGCTGTTGGGTGACAATAAGCTGTACATGCCCGGATAGTCACCAGCCATCCAGGCATTGAGGAAAGTCTGGGCCACGCCATCGGGCTGATCGAGTGGTGGGGTAGAGGTCAGCGTTGGGCCTGTAGTTACCGCCGATTCTGTACCCAGAAAGGAATCGACAACGCTACAAGCTCCCAAAAGAAGAAGGGATACCAGACCAATAACGAAAATCCGTAGCTTCATAATTACACCTGCATGAACATAGAGGGCCGGAGTGTTAACCGGCCCTCAGTAATTGCCTTACGAGAAGTTGACAGATTATAGCAAGGGCTTCGACGCGACACCACCACCCAAGCCTTGGTGGAGATCAGCTATGATGTGTTGGTGGCAAGACCCAGATTCCCTTCCAATTTTGCCAGGGCCTCTTGGAGTTGTTGCTGGCGTAGGCTGTTTGTCACATCGCCACGTGTCCGCTCCAGTACGCTTCGCAGACTGTCTACTCGATGGCGCAACCCACCGGTGATGGCATCAGGAAAATCGAACGTCATCAGCGAGGCATAGATGGAATCCATCGCTTCCAGCAGATATTCTGCTTCGTCATTGTGGTGATGGCGAATGATATCCAGAATGCTTCGACGCAGCTCACTGGCGGCCTCTGCCACCCCATTCAGATAGGTTGCAGGGACTACTTTCAGTTGCTCCGGCGTAGGGAGAGGCTCATGTCGCACCAAGGCATAGGTGACGCAAGCCTCGACCAGTTCTTTGAGCGCATCTTGAATATACCCGGCTTGATAGAGATCTGCGTGATCCTGAACGCCGGCTGCCAACTCCTGCGCGGCGACCTTGGCAGTTGTAAGACCATTCTGGGCATCGCCCCAATCTCCTCTGTGAACAGCTCGAATGGTATTGGCACAATACCGTATCAAGACTCGTGAGCGCGCCAGAGCTTGATCGCGGGCGGCATTCTTTGTTTCAAAATCAGCTTGCAGCGATTCGGCTATGATTTCCAGGTTGTCCATTGGCTAGAAGGGAATATCCTCCTCACTCTGAGGTATAGGCATACTTCCGCCCATATCACCACCCATGTCATCACGGCTACCACCCAGGAATCTGACGTCGCGCGCGGTCAGTTCTAATGCGGCACGGGGTTTTCCTTCCTGATCTGTCCAGGCCGATGCATCGATATCCCCCACTACCATTACCTGGCGACCCTTTTTAAGGTACTGGTTGGTTGTCTCTGCCAGCTTTCGCCAACAAGTCACTCGAAACCACCATACCTTCTCTGTTTGATTCCCATCAGGGGATGTCCATTTACGGTTTACAGCCACGCGAAAAGAAGTTACCGGAGTTCCATCGGGTGTATAACGCATTTCAGGATCGGAACCCAGGTTGCCAACGATAATGCACTGCTGATACATGAGGATACTCCTTCCCTTAGACCCATGTTACGGATAATACGTTAGCAGAACAAGTGTATCACCAGATTGAATAGAAGGGCAAACCCGGCAATCGAGAGAAAGCAATCACACTTTGCCCATTACAAAGGGGTAGATGCGCAACTCTCCTTTGGCGATCCGGCAAATTCGGAGACACATCACATTCCCAAACCAAGATTACAGCAAAGCCTACCGTGTTGCAACCACATACACCCGAATGCGCCAGTCATCGTTAGCATCCCCATAGAAACCCTACTTGCTCTGAATCCTCTGAACATGCTATAGTGTGACAAGTATAAGTGAGGCATTGAGATCCAGGATATTCCACACAATGAGTGAGTTCGATCACGATCCCGGCGACACCCCTGTCGTTGGCGCGTCCTTCCGTAAGGGCATAGCCAACAAGCACGATGAGCTTCCCCCTGGCACGGGGCGTTTGAATCCGGCAGCAATGGCGGTACATGCGACCATCTCAGCCCAAGATCGCCAACGACTGCTGCGCGACCTGAGTGGAACAGGATCGCTTCGTCGCAGCATCAAAGTCGATCAGGCACCGGTCACTATCAAGCAGTTCTTGCGCGGCGAGATCGACCTTGACACCGAGCTGGCACGACGTTTTGCCAATGCGCCCTTGTTAACATCAATAGCGCGATCGCCTCAAGACGCGCGCCCGGCCAGCCGAGCTACGGCCATGATGACCAGTCAGGATGGCGGCGCCATGCTCACTTTTGACATCTATGCTGATCAGGATGTCAATGAGGCAACCTTTACGCTAAATCACATGTTGGCTTTACGCTTTCACCTACCGAATCTCAGCACCTATGACAAGCGTCGCTGGATCGATCTGATGCGCCGTGAAGCCGGTGTAGCATTTCTGTGGGCCAGCCGCCGATGGGAAGAGGACTACTTCATATTTGTCTTACGCCCACACTACGTACGTATGTATGCCTTTTCGCCCCAGCGATTCGAGTCCTCCATTCGATTGACGCATCCTGTTGCCAGACAGTTGATCAGCTGGCTGGACATGCGCTGGTTCCAGAGCGGATGAAATCGGCGCGCTGTAACTGATTGCCGTTATATGCCACCAGTTGTTTCCATCTATTCCCATATCATAAGGATGACTTGTGTTCGAAATCGTATTTCTGGGTACTTCTGCCAGCGCGCCTTCTATCCACCGCGGATTAAGCGCCCAGATCATTTTATTCAACGAATATCGTTTTCTGGTCGATTGTGGTGAAGGAACACAGCGCCAGATTCTCCGTAGCAGGTTGGGGTTTCGGCGGCTGGATAAGATCCTGTTGACACATGGCCACCTCGATCATATTCTCGGTCTGGCCGGGTTGGTTTCTACGTTTGCCCGGTGGGAAGCAATGGAGCGGCTGGAGATCTGGGGTGGGCGTTGGACGCTCGACCGGGTGCGCGATCTCATTTTTGGTGTTGTGTTGAGAGGCGCGCATTCACCAGTCGAGATCGAGCTTTACGATGTCAAACCAGGTATTTTGATGGAGGATGAGAGCTTTCAGCTCAGCGCATTCTCTGTTGAACACCGAGGACCCGACTGTTTTGGCTTTTGCTTCGAGCAGAAGCCACGACGCCCCTTCCTGGATGAACGCGCCGAGGAACTTGGCGTGCCACGTGGTCCCGAACGTAAAAAGCTTGTCTCGGGACAAGCTGTCACACTTCCGGATGGCCGACTGATATCCCCTGATGATGTCCTGGGAGAGGTCATTCCTGGTGAAAAGATCTGCCTGACCGGCGATGTTGGGCGTTATGATAGTCTGATCGATGTCGTCCAAGGCGCCGATGCTTTGATCTGTGAAGCTACTTACCTGGATTATGAAGCTGAGATGGCCAGGCAGTTTGGGCACCTGACTGCATTACAGGCTGCCGAATTGGCACGTGCGGCACAAGTGCAAAATTTGATCTTGACGCATATCTCCCGCCGTTACCGCGAGCGCGAAATCATGACAGAGGCGGAAAAAATATTCCCAGGCACAATCGTGGCTCGTGACCTGGATCACTTCAGAATAAGACGTGGACAGCCCATTGAGAAGGTGAGGCCGGAAGAGGAGACCTGTTAATTGGTTTCCTGCTCGATTTCGTTAAGGCGGGCAACAATATCTGCCAGAGTTGTGCCATCCAGTCGTTTGATCAGCGTTTCCTGGGCTTCTACGAAAATCTCACAGAACGGGCAGGTATCGCGCTGCTCACATGCGCCAGGTTCGCGGGTGCAGCGATTCAAGGCAATCGGCCCATCGATCGCTTCGATGACCTCGCGCATGGTGATGACGTCTGCCGGACGAGCCAGATTAACCCCACCACTCGCTCCTCGAATGGTCTCCAGGATGCCTCTAACAACAAGCTGAGAGACGATCTTTGCCAGGAACGGAAGAGGAATATTTTGCCGCGACGCAATCAGCGCAGTTGGGACACGCTTTCCTTCGGGCATCCGCGCAATCTCAGCTACAGCCCTTAATGCATAATCTGCCTGCCGGGTTATTTCTAACATAAAATTCTCTCCCAATTCCGGTAACAAGATGTAGATAGTCGGAAAATAGACTATGCAACATAGGGTAGAATATGCCCCTATAGCTTGCAAGTGACGTACATCATGAGCAAAAGATGACAGAAGCATCGGTGAAGGGTATCTTCTCAAAGTGATGGTGGTTGCGGCGCCCCATTTTTCCGGGTTAGAGACATTATTTCTTGAGACGTTGGCAGCTATCGGTATAATGGTATAAGGTGTATCTAGACTTTGTCGGAAGTAACTGAGTTACACATAAAACAAGCCGGTTTTTACGCATAGCACGCCTATTGCTGATAAAGTCTATTGAAGCATGAGAATATCTAATGGCAATAACCCATTGTTATATTTGCGATAGAGAGCCTGACGAGGCAAAACAATTTGCCGATACAGGTCTAACAGATGGCATAACCTGCCCACTCTGCCAACGTCCAACCTGCCGATATCACCTGGTGACGGTACGTTGGCGCTGGCGTACACCCGATCGAAAACTTGACTCGGCACAAATTTGCCGTGAGTGCAAACGGACCTATGAACATCGTAATTGGGATCCACTACACCGTGACTGGATCAGTTAAGTCTGCTTTTTGCACTGAGCGTCCTCGGAAATCATCATCGCCTACACTTTTCGATTTCCATTTGGCATAGAGCCTATCCATATAGCATAAACTTAAGCTCGATAATCTATAACGCGATGAGCAAGTTTTTTGGACATAGGCACCAAATGATGTGCTCAAGTGTCCTTTCTGTGTCCAGATTTTGGGGCGCAGTACAAGGAGTCGTCAAGCGTGATAGGTGGATTCCCGCTTTCGCGGGAATGACGGGGTTGGCGAAAGTATTGCCATGCCAGGGAAACTCAACTCGAACGGAACGAATGTGCAAACACACAATATGGAGACTATATCAGATTTTAAGCTGATCACTGATCACCCGTCAATGTTAAAAACTTGATCACCAAGTGTTAGCTTTTAGTTCGTTCTTGGTTATTAGTCTCTGGTATACAGCCAAGAGCCTGTCATTGCGAACAAAAAACTGCCCACTGAAAACTGATCACCTAGTGATATCGTTGCCTTAAGTCGACACCTGTAGAGCCTATCAAACGATCGTGCTCAGTGAGCGCATTTCAATCAATTGTTGGATCTTCAAGATCTGGCGCAACAGATACTAAAAAATGCAATTTGGCGTCAACAGGATAGAATTTGACTCATCAGAGTCATTGACACCACTGTGACCAGGATGTACACTCGCCATGCTTCTCTCTTTAATGCACTGATATTGTAGGAGGATATTTTTGGGTAAAGTACGTGTCGCCATCATTGGTGTAGGCAACTGTGCCTCATCGTTGGTGCAAGGTATTGAATATTATAAAAACGCTGATGAGGATGATCTGATCCCAGGTTTGATGCACGTTAATCTAGGTGGCTACCACATTCATGACATCGAATTCAGCGCAGCGATTGACATCGACCAGGAAAAAGTAGGCAAGGATCTGTCTGAGGCGATTCTTTCCGGGCAGAACAACACGGTTCAGTTCGCAAAAGTGCCACATCTCAATGTGCCTGTTAGCAGAGGGATGACTCACGACGGTTTGGGGAAATACCTCAAACAGAAAATCAAAAAAGCTCGCGGTGATACCGATAATATCGAGCAGATTTTGAAGGACACAGGGACAGATGTTGTCGTCAACTACTTACCGGTAGGCAGCGAAGAAGCAACAAAATGGTATGTTGAGCAGATACTGATCGCCGGCTGTGCTTTTGTGAACTGCATCCCAGTGTTTATCGCCCGCGAGCCCTATTGGCAACAGCGGTTTATCGAAAAAGGGCTTCCGGTAATCGGAGACGATATCAAAAGCCAGGTTGGCGCAACCATCGTCCACCGCGTATTGACTCGTTTATTCGAGGAACGCGGCGTCAAAATGGAGCGAACCAGCCAGCTTAATGTCGGCGGCAATATGGATTTCTATAACATGCTGGAGAGGGAGCGGTTGGAAAGCAAGAAAATCAGCAAGACCAATGCTGTTGTCTCGCAGCTCTCGGAAGGCATTGAACCTGACAATGTCCATATTGGCCCCAGCGATTACGTAGCCTGGCTGACCGACCGCAAGTGGGCCTATATCCGCATGGAAGGACGCTCTTTTGGCGATGTTCCTCTTAACGTCGAGTTGAAGCTTGAAGTGTGGGATAGCCCGAATTCGGCCGGTGTGGTGATCGATGCTGTGCGCTGTGCCAAACTCGGCCTGGATCGTGGGATCAGTGGTCCCTTAATGGAGCCGAGTAGCTATTTCATGAAATCGCCGCCGGAGCAATATACTGATGATGTCGCTCGAAACAAGACTGAGGCTTTCATTCGAGGAGACACAGCCTGAAATTTCAAGTGCTATCCTAGCATGGGGCATCATGTTTTGGCATTAAGACGCTCACTTTAAGATAGAAGTGAGCGTCTTGTTTGGTGGCGATGGTAAACATGGTCCAAGAATGTAAAATAGATCATTGAACATCGAAGACAGCATACTTATATTTCATGCCTTGTAGGGGGCGCTTTGCGGAGGTTGTAATGGACGAGGATCATCCGGCAAGCAAGGTCTTATCGAACAGTGAGTGGGAGCGGGCTCGGCTGGCTGCAACTTGGGAAGCCGTGCAAAATGTCTTTTCTGATCGCTCTACAGATTTGCTGGCTTTTGAGGATGTCAGGAAGCATCTGCGATTGGCACAGAAAAACTATCGAGGTCTGCAAGATATCCCTGTCAGTCAGATTCGGGGCAGTGTTGGGCGGTATCGGGATTTTACCCGGACATTTCTGCCCCGCAGTAACGAGTTACGGATGCGTTGGACGCGGATCAACACTCTGGCGTATGCTAAAGGTATGGACCCCATCGATGTCTACCAGGTGGGTGACGCTTATTTCGTGTTGGACGGCAACCACCGGGTCTCTGTTGCAAGACAGATGGGAAATCCGACCATTCAGGCACATGTATGGGAGTTCTCGTCTCTGGTTGGGCTGAGCGCGGATGCCGATCTGGACGAAGTACTGATCAGGGCAGAGTATGCCGATTTCCTGGAGCGAACTGGGCTTGCTCAACTGCGACCTGAACAGCAGATCGTGTTTACGACACCGGGACGCTACCGTGAGATCGAGGACCAGATTGAGTGGTATCGACACGTGTTGGAGATGATCGACGATGAGCCTGCTTCTTATGAGGACGCTGTGACGGCCTGGTATGACATGATCTACACACCAGCTGTACAGATCATCCAACAGAGAGGCGCTCTAACACGGTTTCCCAGGCGTACAGAGGCCGATCTCTTCGTATGGGTGTGGCGATACAAAGAAGAGTTGCGGCGCTATTACAAGACAACCAGCCTGACACAGGTCATCGATACGTTGACCCGGCCAGGCTGGTACAGGTTCCTGGGTCGATTATGGCGGGCGGTGAAGGGGTGGCTCACGCGGCAAAAAACGCGAGACAGGAGGCCGTTACTGTAGCACACCAAGCTGATGCCCTACTTTGTCGAGAATATCGAGAGCGCGGTTGAGCTGATCTGCTGTATGTGTTGCCATATAGCTGGTTCGCAGCAAGGACATATTGGGCGGCACACCGGGCGGGATAACCGCATTGGTAAACAGTCCCGCATCAAATAGTGCCTTCCAGAACATGATGGTCATTTGTTCATCACAAATGATAATAGGAATGATCGGCGTTTCACTGTTGCCAATGTTGAAGCCCAGCTCACTCAATCCCTTCTTCATGATGTCGGTGTTATCCCAGAGACGCTGAACGTAGTCAGGCTCATTCTCCATGATATCCAACGCAGCCAAAACAGCTGCGACGTTGGGCGCGGGCAGGCTGGCACTGAATATCAGCGATCGGGCAAAGTGCTGGATATAGTGGAGGATCTGCTCATCGCCTGCTACGAAACCGCCTATAGAAGCGAAGGATTTGCTAAAAGTGCCGCCGATTAAATCGACCTGATCGGTGATGCCGAAGTGAGCAGCGGTGCCGCGCCCTTGGGCCAGGATACCGACACTGTGGGCGTCATCGACCATCACCCGCGCGCCATATTTCTTGGCCGATGCAACGATCTCCGGCAGCGGGGCAATATCCCCCCCCATGCTGTAGACCCCATCGATGACGATCAGCTTGCCGCGCTCGTTGCCGATTTTGCCCAGGACACGTTCCAGGTCGCCCATATCACTGTGTTTGAAACGCACCATCTCTCCATAAGAGAGCCGGCAACCGTCGACAATACTGGCATGATCCTCTTTGTCAGTGATGACCACATCGTCCCGGCCCACAACAGCCGAGATAGCGCCCAGGTTAGTCTGGAAGCCGGTGCTAAAAACCAAAGCGGCCTCTTTGTCAAAAAAGGCCGCCAGACGTTCTTCCAACTCGATGTGCAATGAGAGGGTACCATTCATGAAACGGGAGCCGGTACAGCTGGTACCAAAGCGGCGGATTGCCTCAATGGCCGCCTCGCGCACCTTGGGATGGGTTGTCAGACCGAGGTAGTTATTGGAGCCGATCATGATGATATCACGGCCCTCATAGCGTACTACCGTGCCTTCCGAATCATCGAAAGGTATGAAGAATGGGTAAATGCCCAGAGCTTGAACCTCTCGAGCTCGAGTGAAACTATGGGCCTTGTCAAAAATATCGGTTTTCGTCTGTTCAGAGATGGTCATATGCATTCCGCGCAACATATCCCGTTCCGGGTAGTCAGATGCTCAACATCTGGCAGTGCGCCCTATCCTCCTTCCGGATAGCCAACTCGATGATATGGACAGTGGTAAGAAACCGTCTGAAAAGCCAGACCCCTTCGCAGACAGATTCTAAGGTTTCAAGGGTCTGTTAACGGTAACAAAAAGGACATTTCAGCTATGAGGAAATGCCAACAGACCCTTAGCCAGGGTAATTATACCAGTGCTTTTGAACAGTGGCATAGTCAACCGGTTTGGAATGCCGTCATGACATCAATCAGAGTCTCGACTTGACCAATGGTTTTCAAAACAGTAGGATGATGTAGATTTTGTTGGTATTTCCTCAATAGTTGAGATGTGCATCTACTATCCAAATACTGACAAATATCAATTTATCGCTTCGGCACCAGACAATGTGTGTGTCAAGACAATTACACAAGGAGGAAGCAATGAAACGCTCTATTTTGTATGCCCTGGTTGGAATAGCACTCGTCGGTTTGTTAGCCGCCTGCGGTGGAACATCGACGGGGCAGGATACTGTGCGTGTAGCCACCGACGCGACCTGGCCTCCCTTTGAGTCGATCAATGAATCGACCAAGGAAATCGAGGGGTTTGACATCGATCTTCTGACTGCTGTTGCAGATAAAGCCGGGCTGGAAATCGAGTTCATCAATGTGCCTTTCGATCCCCTGCTGGCGGGCATGTCTCAGTGCCAGTATGATGCTGCAATTTCGTCTATCACCATTACCGAAGATCGCAAGAAGGAATTCCTGTTCTCCGATCCGTACTTCGCGGCCGGCCAGATTGTGGCTGTCCAAATCGACGAGTCTGCCATTACTGGTAAGGATACGTTGAACGGTAAGACCATCGGTGTACAGCTTGGTACCACCGGCGAGATCGAAGCCAACAAGATCACGGGGGCCACGGTAAGCTCTTATGATGATATCGGATTGGCTTTCCAGGATCTGATGAATGGACAGGTAAATGCTGTCATTGCCGATAATCCTACAGTACTGAGCTATGTGGGGCAGAATTCCGACAAGATCAAAGTGGTGGGAGAGGCATTCACAGACGAGTACTATGGCATTGCCGTGTGTAAAAACAAGCCGGAGTTGGTGAAAAAGATCAACCAGGGTCTGGCAGCGGTTGAAGCCGACGGAGTGCTCGATCAATTGGCCGATAAATGGCTCAAGCCATCCGGTGACTGACAGGGTCAAACCAGTCAGAAGCACACATGATCTTTTTTTGAAAACCGTCATGAAGTTTTTTGCTTAAATTGACGCTTATAAACGTCATATGGTTTCTACGAAGTTACCTGGCTTTGCAGGTATCCCATGTAGGATTGTTGAAAATTTCACCACGCCTCTCAGGGGCGCATCTGATACGCGCCCCTGAGCATCCGTCCAACCGGGCCAGGCTTTGAGATAAACATAATATGAACGAACAAACATCGATGACACTGGGGCCTTTCACAATCAAAAGAGAGGCCTTTGTAGTGGTGCTGGTGATACTGTTCAGCCTGGCCGTCGCGGCGATCTTATTTACTGCCGGCCTGGATGCCTCGAATCCTATTATCCAGCGCAGCACTACAGTCGAATCCACCCATGCGAGTTGCGACCAACCTGGCGAGATGCCCTGTTGGATAACAGTACCTGCATCACCCTATGCAAGCGTACAAATTGTGAGTGCTTTGCTGCTTATCCCCCTCGGATTATGGCTGGGGTGGGCAAGCCGAGAAGGAACCGGCGTCAGGGTATTCCTGAGCCTGTTCGTCGTGTCGCTTCAGTTCTGCATAACGCGCGCTGTCTTTGAGTTACTGGAAGAGCGCAGGCTCGATCATATCTATCACGATGTCACTATAGTAGGCCCCGACAATGTCCTGGAAGCCGAAAAGGTATTCACCAGTGCTTCGGCTATGGCCTTTGTCATGTTGTCGATCCTGGCACTGATCATCCTCGTGTTGGTACATCTGACCAACCGCCCATCCAGGACAAGCTCAGCCCCAGCCGCGCGTCTGGATGTCTGGTGGTGGCTACTGGCTGCCATCTTCTGGGGAGTAACGCTGACCATTAGCATCCAACCCGATCCTTATGGGCGCATCATGCGTTTCGTGGCCGATGGCATCATCGTGACCATCATCGTCACCTTTGTATCCTTCGTGCTGACTTTAATGGTTGGAATGTTCGGAGGGTTGGGGCGTCTGTCACATAACCGCCTGATCGCAGGGTTGACGTCCCTGTATGTTGAGGTTATCCGTGGCATTCCCCTGCTGGTGCAGTTGATGTGGTGGTACTTTGCCTTTCCCGCAGCAGTGCAGAACCTGGGCCGAGCATTACAGATCGAGGCATTGATGCGATACCAGGCCAATCCCGTCGCTATGGCAATCATCGGGCTGGTCATCTGTTACGCCGCCTACATGACCGAGATCTACCGGGCCGGCATCCAGAGCATTCCAACAGGGCAGATGGAGGCAGCACGCAGCCTGGGGATGAACTATTTCCAATCGATGCGCTACATCATCCTCCCACAGGCCATTCGAGTGATTCTGCCGCCGGTCGGCAACGAGTTTATCGCTTTGTTAAAAGATTCTTCCCTGGTCAGTGTGGTTGCCGTGATCGATCTGTCCCGCCGTGGAAGGGAGTTTGCCTCCTCCCAGTTCATCCCTATCGAAACCTGGATGATGGTAGCCGTGTTGTATCTGATCATGACCCTGCTTTCGGCCCGAGTGGTCAGCTGGATCGAGCACCAGACGAAATTTGAGAGGTAATCGATGGAACCGATCATTCAGATTGAGAATGTCCACAAGCATTTCAAGGGCGAAGTACACGCCCTACGCGGAGTCAGCCTGGCAATCGGAAAGGGTGAGGTAGTGGTGATCGTTGGCCCATCCGGTTCGGGGAAATCGACCCTTTTGCGCTGCATCAACCGCCTCGAAGAATGCGACTCGGGCAGAATCGTCGTCGACAATATTCCTCTTGCCGGCGCGGAGAATATCAATGCTGTCCGGCGTGAAGTTGGCATGGTATTCCAATCGTTCAATCTGTTTGCCCACCTGACTGCGCTTGAGAATTTGACATTGGCACAGCGCGTGGTGCGCAAACGCCCACCAAAAGATGCGGAGCAGATCGCCATCCAGTTGCTCGAAAAAGTAGGCATTCCCGACAAAGCTCATTCGTACCCGGCCCAGCTTTCAGGTGGGCAGCAACAGCGCGTTGCCATTGCCCGTGCCCTGGCGATGAATCCCAAGATCATGCTCTTCGACGAGCCAACCAGCGCGCTTGATCCGGAGATGATCAAAGAAGTGCTGGACGTCATGTTAGCACTCGCCAAAGAAGGGATGACAATGGTCGTGGTCTCTCACGAAATGGGATTCTCCCGCGCTGCAGCTAATCGTGTGATTTTCATGGATGAAGGGGTGATCGTCGAGGAGGGAAAACCCGATCAGATCTTCAACAGACCGACCCAGGAGCGAACCAGGCTGTTTCTTAGCAAGGTGCTGCATCATTGAGATCTTGAGCAATACAATCTGTCCTCACAATACTAAGGGGAAAAGAATGCTTCAAAAGCGTTACCTGTCTCAAGGTAAAATATGCGAAGTGACATTTATCTTACCACCTTCGATCAACGCAAAATCAGCGGTGCTGGTGGGAGATTTCAACAACTGGAACAAGACATCTGCTCCTATGACTTCGGCTGAAGGTGGCACATGGCAAGCCAAAGTCAACCTCAACATTGGCAGAGAATACCAGTTTCGCTATTTTGTCAACGGCAGCGAATGGCACAATGACTGGGAAGCCGATAAATATGTGATGAATCCTTATGGCGGCGAGAACTCGGTTGTGATTACCTGAGGCCGGCGATCAGTTTGCAGCTCAAAGCATCGTTCAGTTGTATATTGTACCTACCGCGCACTGTCTCTCTCGATCGATAGGTACATATGCTGGGCAACTCCAATTGGAGAGGCAACATAACCCTTGAGATAGGGCTTGGTAACGATATAGTCGGGCTGTGCGTGGCTAAGAAACAGAGCAACGGCATCATCAACGATAATCTGCTGCGCCTGCTGATACAGTTGCAGCCGCCGGTTAATATCCGGTTCGCTGCGTGCTTTCACCAACAGCGCATCCAACCCAGAGTTATTGTAATTTCCCCGGTTTTGCGGGCTCTGGCTGTGGAACATCTCAGCGAAATTCTCTGGATCAATATAGTCGGCACACCAGCCTGAGTTGATAATCTGTCCGTGGTGGCCTCTGTAGACCTGATCGTAGAAGTTCAGGTAATCGAGCCCCTCCGGGGTCACCGAGACTCCCAGCGTATTCTGCCATAGCTGGATCAACATCCCGTCGCCAGATGAAATAGTCCCGCCCGACCCAAAGGTCGTGAAAGTGATCTGGGGAAGGCCCTCCGGTCCACCATAAGCGGAATCGCGTAGATCCTGCACTGCTGCTTCTGCATCGTAGCGCATGGGCTTAACATCTGGCGTGTACCCAGGCAGACCTGGTGGATAAAGGCCATTGGCGATGTTGCCTATTCCACCCAGAATGGCCTCGCTGTAACGCTCTTTGTCAATCGCCTGGACAAAGGCTCGACGCACCAACAGATCATCGAAGGGTGGCTGGGATACATCGAAGAGATGGTAGTCTGTGCACAACGTGCTGACGGTCTGTACCTGGCCATAGAGCGGATCGGAAGGAGATGTGGCGCGAGCAACCAGATCCTCGTTAATCGTGACAATGTCGATGTCGCCCGCCTCGTAGAGACGGATCGGGTAGCCCGCATACAAGAGGTAGATCACATAGTCGAGCGCAACCGGCCCCAGGTAATAATCAGGGTTCTTCTTGAGTATGAAAACCTGATCGACGTCGTGTCTGATGAGCGAAAAGGGGCCGGTGCCGTTCGGAGATGTCTCGATTTGGTCGATAGTCTCTGCGTCGACGATCCAGGCGACCGGCATGGCGATCTTGTACAAGAAATAGGCAGCCGGCGCTTCCAACGTCACTTCGACGGTGTAATCATCGATGACTTTCAATCCGGAGATGGCTGTCTTATGGCCTGCCGCTACATCATGGACTCCGCGAATATCGTTGAGATACGTCAGGGCCGTGTTGGAGCCAAGCGCCGGGCTAACTGCGCGCTCCCACGAATAGCGGACATCCTCTGCCGTGAAAGGCTTGCCGTCATGGAATGTCACACCCTGCCGCAGATGGAAGGTGTAGACGGTGCCGTCTGTGCTGACATCCCAATCCTCCGCCAGATCCGGTACCAGTTGAAGACTTGCGCCCTGCCGCACCAGGCCGCTATACAGATCCCCCACGACATCCTCGGCGCCATAGAGCCACTTCGCCGGATCGAGTGTCTCGACCTCGTAATAGGCCAACACCAGCGTATTGTCCCTGGGGATGTCATACCGGTTCAGGATTTCGGCGGATGATGACCCGGTCAGGATGTTAGTCAGCGGATAGTTGCAGAGACAGGCCAGAACCCCAAGCATGGCCAGCAGTGGCAAAAAACGGATCTTGGGAGTCTTCATATTAGCTGCATCCTTTGAGCAATCGATAGCGACGGAGTCAGAATATCGACATGCGCGTCACAACACGCATAAGACAGTAACGAGTATAGCCGATTGTGACCTGTGTTTTACAAATCGCCCATCACTTTTTCCCAACGTGCACACGTGATCATCGCGTATCAGCTACCCGTTACCTGCTAACACCTTCGTGTAAAGTTCCCGTAGCCGCCGTGCTGTGGCTTGCCAGGTGAACTGCCAGGCGCGTTTGTAACCTTTGTAAATCAGCACCTGGCGGATTGTTTCATCGTTGATGGCCAGGTTGAGAGCGCCTGCAAGCGCATCGACATCATACGGATCGATACATAAGGCTGCGTCACCAACAACCTCCGGCAGCGAGGAATTTCGAGATGTGACCACCGGAACCCCACAGGACATCGCTTCAAGCGGTGGTATACCAAAGCCCTCATACAAGGATGGGAAGGCGAAGACCTGTGCGCCGCTGTAGAGCGCGGGCAGATCGTCATCATCGACAAAACCAATGATCCGCACGCGATCCTGTAGTTTCAGTTCCTCTATACGCCGATAGAGCGGATCAGCAAGCCAGCCTTTGCCGCCGGCTATTACCAGGTTGAGATCGGAACATCCCAGGCGATAAAAAGCCTCTACCAATCGCTGGTAATTCTTACGTGGCTGAACTGTGCCAACTCCAAGAATATAGGGCTGCTTCCCGATTCCATATCGATCGCGAACTGCTTGCAGAGCTTCCCGATCATCGATACGGCGGAAGTGGTTGTCCACACCGTTGTGGAGAATACTGATCTTGTCGACAGGCGTGCCGTATAACATCACCAAATCCTGCCGGGTGGCCTCTGAGACCGCTATGATGTGATCGGCCCGGTCTACCGAGCGCGGCACCACGGCATTCAGATATGCACGCAGGCCCGGCGTCGACGTCTCTGGGGCGCGAACGAACGATAGATCGTGTATGGTCAGGATCGTTCGAGTGCCTTTGCGAACCGGCGGAAGAGCAAAATCGGGGGCATGCAGCAGTGATAGAGGGCCCGTCCACCACTCGATCGGGATCGGGATGCGCGCTCGATGCCACAGCCGGGCAAACCACTCTGTTCCCCAGCGAGCAGGCCGCCAGGTAAAATTGGGTCCAGGCGGAGGGGGCAGACTGTCATATTTTTGCCCGGCGGCGAAAAGAAGATAGGGTGTTTGGTGGTCCTCGGCGGCCAGTGCCGCGATCAGCTCGCGCGTGGCACGGCCAATGCCGCCACCCTGAGTGAGCGCGGACGTGTAATCGATGGCAATAGGCTGGCTCATGGTTACTCCATGCGTAGATTCGCCGAATTATAGCGTAGATGGAGTATAATCAGTACCCTTGTTTCCAGCGGACGTCCAGTCGATTGTTCGTCCAACCGGCAACATTGCTCCAAATCCATCGATGATGTGATTACCAATTGCTGTTCAATCCCCACGTACGCGGGGATCGAGCGGCGAGGATGATCCTGCTCATCCCAGCAAGAACAGAGAATCAACAGGCTATGACCAGACCCAATAGCGGCTTGATCGGATAGCAAGACCCATCGGGCCGAGGAGCGGAGGCGGCGATAGCATAACGGGGTTGGTTGCGTCCTCGGTCCCAACCGACGCGCCGCGAATGAGGAACCCCTGAAAGCCTGAGAAGTCTGAGCCCGCTGAACGCGAAACTTATGCCCCGGCATCCGAGCGTTTCAGTGGCTTCATCCTCTTCAGTGCCTCAGTGGTTCAGACGATTGGTAAGGCGCGGGAAATGGCGAGGGCGGCCAAATCGATAGGCCACCCTCGCTGGATGAAAAGGCTCGTTGGGTCGAGGAACGAGAGTGGCGACGGCATCATGAGACCGGTCGCATCCTCGACCCAACCCACCCACTGCCACGCATTGCTCAGACCAGCCTGTATGTATTCTTCCCGGAATGAAGTAGAATAACAGGTAGTCATATGTAACACAGGAGGTAGCC
>JAFGLD010000142.1 GCA_016928235.1 Anaerolineae bacterium
GGGAGGCAAGTTACCTTTTGAGTTTCTTGTTGGGGGGAATGCTGTTCCAACGGCATGGTACATTCCCGAAAACATTTCGATCTTTTTGCTTGACTTACCGAATCTATTGTCGATCAACACAGACGGCCAATAGCCTCAAGGTCATTGTGATGGTTTATCTACGAAAATATCCTACCAACAGTCTCTACCTCCTGAACGATTACTCTTTTTCCAACTGCTCACTTGATTAGGATGCACTTGGTACGCCCCAGCGATCTCGTTGACTGTCCGCAACCCCTTCGCTGTCTCCAATCCAACCTCGAATTTGAACTGCTCGTTGTGCTGTCGTCTTTGCTTTCCCATTTTTGTCTCCATAAGCTATTGGATTATACTTCCTTCCACCTTAGCTCACGGTCTCATTTCCTGGGGCATTATAACCTACCCCTCCCCCCTGATCTGTAACATTTCCGGCAGCCAAATTGAATATATAGTATGTACAAGTTGCGGACTGATCAGCCCACACAAGGATTTGTTATGACCGACACCGGTGAGGCCGCAGCCAATCGAGCCCGGCTGAAGCAGTTTATTGAGACCGAGCATGAACGGCTGCTCCGAACGTTACGTTTGTATGTCGCGCGGGCAGGGTTGGAGACGGCAGACGATGCCGTCACAACAATTGCCGCCGAGCTGCTCAACGACGTGGTAGTCGAGGCGCTCAGCCATGCCGATCGCTTCGACCCTGCCCGCCGGCCGATGGCCTGGTTGTTGGGCATTGCCGCTAATCTGGTCAAGCGCAGACAGGCTGAGCTTCGAAAACACAAGTGGCGAGAGCCGTTAGCGCGTGACCTGGGGACGGGCAGCGAGGCTGAGACTCTGAGCGATGATGAGATCTTTGACCGGCTGCCGCAGTTATTTGAAGCAGACCCGGCGCAGAGCGTGGAGGAAAACGAGAATATCCACGCACTGCTCGCTCACGTTTCTCCAGGTGACCAGCGCGTGCTGAGGTTGGCCGTATTGAATGACCTCGACGGCGAGATGCTGGCACGTGAGCTTGGTCTCTTGCCTGGAGCAGCACGGGTGAGGCTCCACCGGGCGCTAAACCGTCTGCGCGACGCGATCCAGACGCAGGGATTGGTACAAGATCATGGTTAAGACACACTCATCACAAACATACGAGAAGCTCCTGTTCCGCTACGGCAGCGCATTAGATAGAGGCGACTTTGAAACTGTCGAGGCCATCCTGCGGCAGGCTGAGGACGATCCCTATTTAGAGCAAATGATCCTGGAGATCAACGATATGCACATACTCATCATGGAAAAGCAGCAACAGGAGAAGCAGCGAAAAAATCGGCTTCCCAATCTTCGTTCCCGGCTAATGGGTTCCTGGATTGGATATGCAGCAGCGGCAGTATTGGTTGTCTCCATAACAGGGTTGATTTTCCTAACCTTCACCTCGCGGCGCAGTCTTACTTCGCAACCTGGTGGTATTGAGCCGACTGCCTTAGCCGTCGGCGCGCTGCCGGCAGCTACAGCCATACCCCATGCTGCTTCGACAGATTGGCCGGCCTATGGGACAGCAGATTTTTACGGCTATGCCGCGACGCCGGCTATGGGGCTGCCGCCCCAACAGACACCAACACCCATGTTCACGACAACACCCCAAACGATGATCGAGGTAACGCCTGTTGGTGGCAGCAACCCTACCCGGGCTCCTGCACAGCCTCAAGGGCCAATGATCATCAAGAACGGCGAGATCGACCTGCTGGTGAAAGACGCCAATGCCGCCATCGACCAGGTGACGCAAATCGCCACCGACAACGGTGGCTATGTACTCAGCAGCCAGACCTACCTGGACGGCTCGGCCAGATATGCAACGATGACCATCGCCGTGCGCGCCGATCAGTTCGAGACGGCTATGCGCCGCCTGCGCCAGAGCGCCATCAAGGTACTGCGCGAGCTGGCGACCGGCCAGGATGTCAGCACCGAGTATGTCGATCTCCAGTCGCGGCTGCGCAACCTGGAGGCCACTCGTGACCGGATCAAAGCATTTCTCGATGAGGCTGCAACGGTGCCGGAAGCACTGGAGGTCAACCAGCAGTTGGCCAATATCGAAGCAGAGATCGAGCAGGTAGTGGGGCGGATGACCTATCTTTCCGGGCGGTCAGCCTACTCGACCATCACGGTCAATGTCCAGGAGGAGTTCGAGGCGACGCCGACCCCTACTCCTACCGCGACACCCACGCTCACCCCGACGCCGCTCTGGTCACTCGGTCCAACCATCGAACGGGCAACCGAGACGCAGGTCAGCCTGGGACGCGGGCTCTTGGAAATGATGGCATGGCTGCTGATTGTTCCCGGCCCCTACCTGGCTGCGCTGGGAGTAGTCGCAATGATTATCTGGGCGATCAACCGCCGCAAGGATGGCCCCTCCTCAAAGCCGCCACAGTCCGGGTCATGAGTAGCTGACAGTATGTGAGCTTGCAAGAAAATCGAGCCGTCTGGTGCCTCCAGGTGGCTCGACGCTTTTTTGACCGTTTACTGTTGTCGTGTCTATAACTGTGGGGCTTAACTGTTTACGTTTCACCCCTCACGTATCACCCCTCGGCGCGAACCAGCTCACCCCCAGCACACCCGGCCCGGCGTGCACGCCGATCGCCGGCCCAATCTCGCCGAACAGGTAAACCTCCGGCTTGAGTTCGGCCAGCAGTTGATCGGCCATCGCCCTGGCCTCTTCCTCTCGCACGCCGTGGACGACGCCCAGTTGGAGCCCTGTCTTGTCCCGGCATTCCTGAATGACCATCTCGATCAGCGCAGCCAGGGCCCGCTTGTGGGTACGGTATCTGGCATAATCGGTCACCACGCCGTCGCGCAAGACCAGCAGCGGCTTGATATCGAGCAACGTGCCGATCAGATGAGCCGCCCGCCCGATCCGCCCACCCTTGGCCAGATAGTCCAGCGTATCGACCAGGAAGAAGAATTGGGCGGTATCACGCATCGTCTCCAACTGCTTCAAGATAGCATCGACCGTTGCCCCATCTCGCGCCATCCGCGCTGCCTGGTAAACCATCAACCCCAATCCCACCGAGATGTTGCGTGTATCGAAAACATGGATTTTCGCATCGGGGAGGTCTGATACAGCCGGCAACGCCGAACGCACCGTCCCGCTGACGGCGCTGCTGACATGAATGGAAAGGATGGTTGCTGCCGGATCGTTGTCCAGAATATCGCGGTAGACAATTTCGAAGTCGCCTACCGTTGGCGCGCTGGTTTTGGGAAGCTCCTGAGCGATAGCCTGGCGCCTGTAAAACTCGGTCGGGTTGACATCGATGTAATCCCGCAGCGATTCCTGTCCGAAGACAACATATTGTGGTATATTGACAATGTCATAGTCCTCAAAAATCTCTTTGGGCAGCCAGACAGTTGTGTCGGTTACGATTTTGATGGTCATTGGTTACCCCTTCGAAAAGTAGGAGCGACGGCAGTCGCCCATCAATGGAGCACTCTTTGTCTGAGTGCCGGTCATTCCAGGTAGATACTATATCGATACTATATCGATCTTATATCCATTCCATATCGATATCATATCCCTCTCGGCGTCACTACCAACTTGATCAATACCTCCCAAATGATTGCCCCACCCGATCACTCAATCGTTCCGGTGTGCCCACTCGTACAAGAACGTATTGCCGTAGACGATGCTGTTAATGGTCTGCTTGCTCTCAGAATAGATGCTGGGGTCGTCGATAAACCAGGGATCGGCCGAGCCGGTGCGGAAGAGGGCATCAGCCCAGGCCAGGTACTTGTCATCCCCACTCAGGCGATAGGCGTAGGCCATGGCGTCGGCCCCCACCAGCAGCCAGTTGTTGATCGATGGAATGTTGTTCCCGGTGGACTCCGGGTCGTTGGGGTCACCCTGCCGCATGTCGAGCCACCACTCATAGGGGTAGGCAGCATGTGGACCGTCCAACCCTGCCGCCAGCTCCATCCAGGGGTAGGTGTGTAACCACTCAGCGTAAGCAAGGTATGAGCCGCGCGCATCGACCGTGTCCGGCAGGCCAAATTCGTCGCGCACCTCGATGTAGTCGGCCAGCGATCTCAGGTAGACATCGAGCATCCAGGGGTGTACCATCATCTCCTGGCCGGTCGGCCCATTGATGTAGGGCTGCTTGCTGGCAGCAGCCCAATCGACCAGCGCGTCAGCCACGGCCAGGTAGCGCGGATCGCCGGTGGCGCGGTAGGCATTCGTCAGAATGTAGAGCGAGTTGGCCGCCGGACGCTCGCCCTTCTCAAAGATCCCCTCGCTGTCGCCCAGCCCATAGCCCTCGCCGCTGCAATTGGGGAAATAGGCGCACAGGTGCCGGTCATTGCGCAGGCGGTACTCGATGCAGTCGGCCAGCTCCAGCGCCGACTGCTGGGCCTTCTCATAGCCGGTCAGGTAATAGGTCAGCATCAACCCGGCTGCACCGAAGGCCGTGTCGGGATGGTTGCCCCCTTCGTTGCGATGCGGGTTGGCAAGGCCATCTTCGTCGTGGTAAGAGTGCCCAAAGGCAATGCCATCGGACCAGTGGCGCGGACTGTGCAGGGTGTGCAGGATGTCGATGTCTGCCAGGTGACGGTTGGCCGCATTGGCCAAAGTGAACCAGCGGGTGTCACCGCTGCGGGCCCACTGGAGCCACATCCCCTGGTTGCTGTCGTACTTGGTATTGAGTGGAGCGACGCCGTACCCCTCGTAGTCAATCGGCCAATCGCCGTAGTCGAAGATGCCGTAGAAGTCAGTCGTCTCGATGGCATCCAGGATATTGGCATGCAGATGATCCCATCCCTCGCGCTCGGGCGAGGGATCGATTTGGTAAGTGATGTACTGCTCGTGCCGGCTCGATGCGTCAGGCAGGGCGACCAGCCCCAGCGCGCCGCTGCCGACATACCACTCCGGCGGCGCGTCGGCCCGCATGGGGGCAGCGGGTGACGCTCCCGCGCCCGGTCCCAGCACGATTTCATGTGTCTTGTGCTCGCCGGCTCGCAGCGTGAAGGCATAATCGGCAGGGCCAAACTCATCCGGGAACAGGCCGATCTCCAATTGCCCATCGACCCTGGCCCGCAGTGCCTTGGGAAAGTTCTGCCAGAAGTCGCGCACCCCGACGCCCCACCCTCTGCTGGAGCCAGCCAGGCTGAGCCACCCGGCTGCCTGATCGCCCGTTTCAAGCTCCGCGCTGCCTGAGGTGATGCGGTATCCGCGGAAGCCGGCATAAGCCTGCATCCGGGGCCTGGCATCCAGCGGGTTGCCGTCCCAGTCTTTGAGTGTTGGATATCGATCCCAGCTCCCAGTGCCGCTGGAGTCCTGGTAGAGCACCAGGTCGCCGGTCAGACTACCCTCGATAGGTACACCTGCTCCGCCTGCCTGAAAGGTCAGATCGGAGCCTAGACCGGTCGGGGCAATCAGCGAGAGGTCTGAGAACATCACACTGCCCGCCGATCCGATAGCGTAACAGTTAATCTGTCCCCCCTCATCGATAGGGCAGGGAGTGTTGTTCTCGACCGTGTGGAACAGCCGCGCGGCGCTCTGCCCGGCGGTGAACCAGTAGCGGCTGGTGTATTCCAGCAGCGATGCACCATCGGCACCACGGTAGCTGCCGTGTACCTGAATGGAAACACGTATCGGCCCGTTGAGGGTAACATCCACAGCAGCCGGGCCTTTGGTGGTATAGATTGATCCGTTGGCTTGTGCCTGTCCAAACATGGGGGCCGATAACCCCGGTCCATTCAGGCCGCCATCATTTTTGTCGATGACAAACTGCGCGGCGCCGGTATCGACGGTCAATGTATCTGCTGCATCGGTTATGGTCACCGGGGTCGATGGGGCTGGGCCGGGGCCGCCCTCCTGCAGGAAATAATAAGTTGTCCCCAGCGGATCGACGCTGGCCTGAAAATCGACCAGCACCCAGCGAATTGGGGCACCGGTTTCACCCGGCGCCGCGCCCCATCGCGCCAGTGGCGTGAATTGGGCAGGCACAGCGGCCCCGCCGGCATCGACCAACCGCAGCACGATTGGGTTGGTGATGCTCAGCTCACGGGGGATAGGAATGCCGGAGGTAATCGGCTCATCAGCCCGGGCGATATCGAGCGGATTGAAGACCTGAAGCGGGACATTGAGGTCGGTAGGAGCGAGCGGGCTGTTCGGCGCCGGGAGTGGCGTCGACGGTAAGGACGAGGATCCCGGCGCCACGTTCTGGCGCGTGACTGCCGGCTGTATAGTTTGATCTCCTGATGTAGTAGTCTGCGGCAGGTTGCAAGCCAAAGTGATGGTGAGCATGAGCAGACAGGCTATCGCCCTGTTATGTTTCATCGAAGCCCCCTCCCTGGTGATCTCATATCTGATTGCTATAGCCTGTTTTTCGCACTTTAATTCCGTTCAAAAAGGCTGTTTTCACGAGCCGCCGGAGTGAGTTTACAGTTAACAGTTTATA
>JAFGLD010000143.1 GCA_016928235.1 Anaerolineae bacterium
TGAGAAGTTGGCCCATCGTTTCTTGTCTTTCCTGAGCTTCGCCGCTGCTCTTATCTGGTTACGATGAAATGTCAACAGAACCTAGGAAAACAGCATCGCGATCATATTTATTCGTCAGGGAGTAAATCATGCTGAAGCAATTAGCAAGTTTAATGATATCCATGTGTCTAATTCTGCTTCCAGGTCTGGATGGTGATGTTCAGCCTAAAGCTGAAGAGACGCTACCTTATTATGAGGCTAGCGAGTGTCTCTTCGCGGCGCCTGCTGATGGTTTGACAGAATGTGGTTATCTGATCGTGCTGGAGAATCGCGCCGAGCCGGACGGTAGAAGAGTCCGTTTGCCGGTTGTGATCTTCGAGAGTTGGTCAGACAACCCTGAGCCGGATCCGGTGGTGTTCTTCGACGGTGGGCCAGGGCAGAGTGTCGTTAATCTGGTTGGTTTGTTCGCAGGCTCACCGATTCGCGAGCATCGTGACTTGATACTGTTTGAGCAGCGTGGCAACGATCACGCAGAGCCATCGTTGGATTGCCCTGAGGTTAATCAGGCTTTAATCTCCAATCTTGCCGTGGCGGAGCCGGTGGATGATGAGATCGGGCATGTGGCGGAGGCAGCAGACGAATGCCAAGGCCGGTTGACATCAGAGAATGTCGCGAACCTCTCATACTACCACAGCACCGTTACGGCTGCTGATTTCGATGATCTGCGCGAGGCATTGGGATATGAAACGTGGAACCTGTATGGTATCTCTTATGGCACCCGGCTCGCGATGTTCTATATGCGTGATTATCCGCAAAGTGCCCGCAGTGTCGTGCTCGACTCAATATATCCACCGATGGTCGACACATATACGCAGTTGATTCCTGATGCAATCGATGCTTTTGGCTTTCTGTTTGATACCTGCGAGCAAGACCCAGAGTGCCATGCGGCATATCCTGATTTGGAGCCGCATTTCTATCAGCTTGTCGAAGATCTCAACGACGAGCCTATTCCATTCCAGGTTGCCGGGATTGATGTATTGTTTAGCGGGGATGACCTGGTTGCTTACATATTCAATGCCCTGTACCAGTCATCGGCTGTTCCTTTTCTGCCGTTTCTGATTGAAGAGATTTACCATGGCAACAGCAATGTTCTACCGCCAATATCTTACAGTGCCATCGGGCAGCTCACTTCATTCAATTGGGGAAAGTATTATTCGGTGGAGTGCTATGAAGAATGGCCTCACAACTTGCCTGAAGAGATTGCTGAAAGCAGGGCCCGTAACCCACAAATTTCGTTCTTTATACCCTTTGCTAATGACCTGGCTGTGTGCCCGGTATGGGGTGCCGGTCAGGCTTCCGCTGACGCAGATCAGCCAATTGTCAGCGATATTCCCACACTGATTCTATCCGGCGAGTACGATCCCATTACCCGACCTGAATATGGCAGGTTGGCTCAAGAGACGTTGAGCAATGCTTATCGATATGAGTTCACAGGGTTGGCTCACGCTATTAGTCTTGACGGGTGTGCGCGCGAGATGATGCTTGAGTTCCTCGATGATCCGGACACCCCCCCGGCTTCGAGTTGTATGGAGGAACTACAACGGTCTCCTTTCATCATTGCTGATGATTGGTATGTTACGCCAGCCATCTACCGCATGAATGTCGATCTGCTGGGGCAGCCCAGTTATTTTCACCGTGGTATGTTGGCCTTTGTCCTTCTTTTTTTCATTGGCGAGATATTGCTGTTGCCGGGCAATCTGCTCCGTGCAGTGCGGCGGGGTAAGTCCTCGCCTGCGTTGGCCCGGGTAGCTCGCGGCCTGGGAGTGGCGGTCGCCGTGCTCGGTTTGGTGTTCTGGGTGGGCTTGCTCTTGGTCGTTCACCAGACGCTGCAAACCGATTTCATCATGGTTGGTTTTGCTCTACCTGCGTCCTGTGGTTGGTTATTTGCTGTTCCTTACCTGGTAATCCTGCCTACAGTGGGGTTGGTTGTGCTGCTGCTGGTTGTTTGGAAGCATGGTTATTGGACACTCGTGGGGCGTATTCAATACACATTGCTTACGCTGGCTGCATTAGCATTTGGGTTCTTTAACATCTACTGGGGATTGATGGGATGAGGTTGATCTCTACTCTACACAGATTCCATTACTAGACAGAAGGAGGGCTGAAATTGTGTCTAGGTCAAGCCATAATGCAGAAGTGAGTGAGATCGGCAGACGAGAATTCCTCAGGTGGCTGTCCATGGCGACTGGAATGGGGCTCTTGACCGGATGTTCTCCGGTTCGGGGACTGATGACAAATCGCCCGGTCGCGGCAAGGGCAGGAACGGCTTACTATGTGGACAGCGATGGCGGTGACGATGACAATGATGGCACATCGCCAAGTTCAGCCTGGCAGAGCCTGGAGAAAGTGAATTCGATGGTCTTCTCATCAGGAAGTCTGATTCTGTTCAAGGCAGGCACGTGCTACTCCGGGCGGCTGAAGCCAAAAGGATCTGGAACGGTGGGAGATCCTATAGCCGTCGACCAGTATGGTGAAGGCGACTTGCCTCGCATTGACGCAGAAGGCAGCTTTGGGGAAGCACTGCTTCTCGAAAATCAAGACTACTGGGAAGTCAATCATCTCGAATTGACCAATCATGGACCGGAGCGCGCCGAGAATCGCTATGGTGTCCGCCTTTCTGCCTGGAATTATGGCGACATGAAGCACATCCACCTGCGAAATTTGTACATACATGACGTCAATGCCACGTTGGTGAAGAAAGATCGCGCTGAAGGCCA
>JAFGLD010000144.1 GCA_016928235.1 Anaerolineae bacterium
CATAGCACAGAGACTTCTCTCTGGAGGGCTTTAGGCGACTTTCAGTCGCTTCCCAAGCTACCGGCTTTAGCCGGTAGTAGTTGACTTTGTCGTAATACATGAGTGTGCTCAGGAGTATTCATATATGAGTGATATCACCAATACTCACAGGCAGGTACCATGGATAGCACATTGACATCGACAGCATACGATGAGCAGGTCCTGGTCGCCCGCGCCCAGGTCGAGCCGGCTGCCTTTACGGCAATCTACGATCTCTACTTCTCGCGCATCTACCACTATGCTCTGTATCGGCTTCAGGATGCTCAGACGGCAGACGATATCACCTCACAGGTATTTGAGCGGGTGATTGCCAAAATCGGCACCTATCAGCCGGAGCGGGGGCCATTCGCGCCCTGGTTGTTCGCGATAGCACGAAACACGATCAACAGCCACTTGCGAGCGTGTCAGATGCGGCGCTGGGTATCTCTGGGCGCAGTGACAAACCGGGCAACATCCCATTCCACCCTGGAAGAGATCGCTATCCACAATGAGCAGATCGCCCATCTGATGAAGCTCATATCAAAGCTGGACGATCGCAGCCGCGACCTGATCGCGCTCAAGTTCGGCGCAGGGCTGACGAACCGCCGTATTGCCGAAATGGTTGGGCTCTCTGAGAGTAACGTCGGCGTGATCCTGTACCGGGCAATCGGTCAGCTGCGTAACCAGCTTGAGCCGATTTACAAGGAGTAAAGCTATGGACGACAAAAAACACATCAGAGAATTTGCGCAAATGCTCGACCGGCTTGTTGAGGGTGAGAATGTAGCTGCCGGAGAGAACCTCGATCCGGGAATGGTGGATATTGCCCGCACGCTGGCAACTACCGATCTGTCAGACCTGAGCCGGAATCGGGAAGCGATCCGGCATCAATTGGGGCAGCGAAGAGCTACCGGTCAAACTACTCGCAGACCCGAACATGGCACGCCATTGCTGGTTGCATTTTCGATGGGATTTGTCACGGTTGCCGCATTGGTCCTGGTTGGGTTCGTGCTCATACTTCCGCTTGCTCGCCAGTTGATGACCGGGCACTCGATAGCCATTGGGTCGGATTCAACGCCCACGCCATTTCTGATCGTAGAACAATATCCGACATTGCCTGCCGGTATCACCTCAATACCTGAGCACATCGACTATGTCGTTGCTGTACCGGGGAATGTGGGCACAATCCAGCAGTTCATTGCTTCGCTGCCATCGGAAGAAGGCCTGACCAGCCACATCATTCAGGTCACAGTCGACATTCCACTAGCAGAGGGAGAGGCCGGACATCGCAGAATCGAGTATGCGCTGGTGTGTTCCGGCGCGGGAGCCGAAAACCTGCGCTGGGGAGCATGGGGCTTACCCCCGGCTACTCTGTCTTGTGGCTCGATAGCGCAATCGGATGAGTTGTTGTGGAGCCAAAACACAGTTTATTTCATCATCGAGATCCCGGCAGAGAGTGTCACCAATGTGACCTATACGTTCGCTGTCAAAGTGAGCGGATAGGTCTCGATGAGACCTGGTGTAGAAATGGTTCTTCTGCGCGCAGCGATCCATAACACTCCTGCGCCGCAGCCTTGCATCCACCCTGGCAGGCCGTTCGCAGATCGCAGCCGGCACAGAAAGCAGGCGTCGCGCTGACAAACTCTGCTATCCGCTCCGTCGCAATAAGATCGGCAAACGGCTCATCGAACAAATTGCCCAGAATAGTCGATGTGTGGTTGCAGGGTCGCAGGTTGCCAAGCGGGTCGAGCGTGTAGTAGGCACGTTCACTGCCCGTAGCACAGAAGCCAAACCCCAGCCGAGGAAAAGCCTGTGTGTCGATCAGGCAAGGCTGGATCGGAATCGAGCAGGAGATAGGAAGGTTGAACTCCTGAGAGGCATCGTTGGCAATGGCCAGTGCCTCTTTGACCTGTTCAACGGTCGGCAGAAGCCGGTCGATGTGCTGACGACCGCGCCCCCCCGGATTGAAGCGGTTGAACATCACCCCCCGCGCGCCAAAAGCAAAGGCCAGCCGGACAGTATCGTACAGCGTATCGATGTTCAACGTCGTGGCGACGAAGACGGCCACGAACTGCCCCCGATTTAGTCGGATGTGGGCCATGGCCGACAACACGGCGTCGAAGGCGCCGGGCGTCCCAGACAATCGATCATGAACATCCCGTCGATGGCTGAGAAGCGGCAGCTCGAAAAGCGCAACACCCTGCTCGATCAGGCCGGCAACCTTTGGCCCGGTCAGCAGCCGCCCATTGCTGATGATCGTCACCCGTACATTGCGCTCGCGTAAAAAGTCGATCATTTGCGGCAGGTCGGCGCGTAACAGCGGCTCGCCGCCGGTGAGGGTGACGTGATGGCACTCAGTTTCATCGAGCGCCTTGGCGAGCAGGGCGAGCGTTTGTCGGGTGTCGAGCTCACCGTATGGATAGGGCGCCACTTTGCTATTGGAGAGAACAGGCTTGCCATGCCACACGTTGTAACAATGCAAACAAGCGTGATTGCATTGCTGGGTGACCTCAACGATGAGCGTTTGGAGGCGTGGACGCGCTGAAGATGTCATGGTTTTATCGCTCTGTCAGAAGCTCGACGAGAAATTGGGCGGCCTCCAGAGCCTCAGGGGTGATATCCAGTGTTGCTTCCTCAAAGGAAGGTATCGAGCTGCCGGTCTGGTTGAATTCATCGATCAATGTCTGGTACAGAGCCCGTACTTCCTCGTCGGTGAGCGCCTCGAAGGCCAGATCGCGTTCGATAGCCTGTTGGGCCGTTGCCACAATCTCAGGGTCTAACTGGCCTTCCTCGGCCATCTGTGACAGGACGGCTGATTGTTGAACCAACTGCCCCGCGCTGACGGGCTTGAAATCTACTTCCATCGGCTCGTAGCATGTAATCATGACATTAGAACGCCAGATGTGATAGACAGCGGCATCATAGGCTTCCTGAACCAGATCGGCTACCGGAGCCTCGATCTCGCCGGCCGCCACAAGCTCATCGAGCGCCTGGCGATGATCGGCAGACAGGCTCCGGCCAAGCGGGTTGTCCCAGCTATCAGAGCCCTGATTTTTGCCGCTGCTGGTCCTGTTGGCCAGATCATCGAAGCTCAGCCAGCATGCACGCAGCCGATCCCGAGGCTCGGATAAGGCCCACATGGATATCGAAGTGGGACGAGGTGTAGGGACAACTGTATAACAGGTCGGCGCAGGCGTTGGCACGGAAGACAATCTCAATCCTTTGCAACGTGTCAGCAAAAGCGAGGCCAGCACCATGCCAAAAGCCCGAATGGAGTCGCGGCGTGAGAGGGTCATAGTTTTCTCCAGAATGCTAACTGGACTTTCGCCTTTTTTGCCGTCAAACAATTTCTCGTCAAAAGGCGAAACTACAGATGCTAATCTAACCGAAGAACGACAATCGGCTTCGAAAGGTTCCTGGCAAGGAGACTACTCCGTCAAAATGATCCTGGCGATTTCCCTGGCCGCGTCCACATGGCATATTTTCTGCATGGCTGACTTCATGCCGTCCGCAACCCCAGGCTCGATCAGGATACGCCGGGCCGTGTCTGCGATCCGCGCCGGTTGAGTCGCGACCACCCCCACCCCATTCTGCTCCGCAAATCCCAGATTGCCTGTCTCCTGTCCCGGAATGGCATCGGCGAGGATCATCGGTAGCCGGCAACGCATAGCTTCGTAAATAACATTAGGGCCGGCTTTGGCGATCAACAGATCGCTTGCCCACATCCAATCGGACATATTATCCACGCGCCCGGCCACACTGAAGGATCGCCCCGACACTTTGAGCATCAGCCGCTGCCTTGCCTGGTCATCGCTCACAGCAACAACGGCAATGTGCCCCGGCAGATCGGCTTCGAGCAGTGAATCGACGATAGCTTCCAGCCGGTGCAGTCCCGGTCCGCCGATGATCAGTGTCACCAGGCCGTCCTCGGGCAGGCCAAGCTGTCGCCGCAGCGTGGCGCGATCCGGTGCCGGCGCCCAGAACATCTTGCGAAGAGGCATCCCAACCAGACGCAGCTTATCAGACGGAAAATCGTTGTCCAGCGCGACCTGGCACGCCTCTTGCGTGGGCATCGCGAACCAGGCTGCCTCCGGAACAAGCCATACCTGGTGCAAACTCACGATATCCTGTACAACCATTCCGATAGGGGGATTTTGTCCCACTATTTTCAGAGCCCGTTTAAGTCCGCCGCTGATGCTGTGGATGACACACACCACGACATCGGGTTGGAAATCCCGTAGCGGCTTTTCGAATACCGGGCTGAACAGCCAACCGGTCATCAACTCGGTAGCCCGCAGCCCGCGTTGCGAGTTACTCAGCCGGAAAAGAATCTGCCAGGCCCATGGTATCCACGCTACGATCACGTCATAGGCTCGCGGCACCAGGGTTAAAGGAAAGAACGACCAGGGCCGCGAATAGGCATCGATATCGATGATCTCGACAGACGGGTCGATCTCTTTCAGAGCATCATGGATAGCCTGCATTCCACTCCGGTGACCGCCCCCGGCTGTTCCCCAGATCAGCATGACTTTCTTTATCTGCATCTTTGTTATATCCACTGTATGGCGCTAAGGAATGGAGCTTAGACAACTTTCCTTCGCAGAGCCTGCAATCAAGACTACGGATGGGTAAGTTTATTGATATTCATTCCTGGCAGTTTGTCGGAGAAGTCGGAAAACAGATCTTGTCCTATCAAAATGGGACAGCAAAGTCATATCCAACCTCTGATTTTGAGACATCGAGAGCTTTGTCTGTTCATCCCGCGACTGTCCGAAATTACTTTTCCGACAAACTGCCGGGGTCTGTTGACATTTGTGCTCAAAACCCGCGCCTTAACTATACGGAAATGTCAACAGACCCTGGATCTTACCCGTCGTTGTTTTCTGCAGAATATCATCACAAAATCCGTTCGAGTTAGTTAATTATACCAGTAACGGTTGACCGCAACGATTTGGGCCGTTGTTTGTTTCTTGCCTTTCATTCTTCTTGCCATGTGATTACTCTCCGTCTAACAATTTCATGACAGTTACAGGTCTTCTCCACAACTCCTCCATATTTCTCGTATAAACTCTATACAGTTACATCACTATAAAATGCAGATAAACAAGAGAGATGATAAATGGAAAAGGAAACTAGCAAAAGAAAATCCAAGAACACCTGGATATGGATTGTGGGTACAGTTTTGGTTATTGTCGGCATCATCTTCGCTGCCAGACAAGTTGCCATCTCGCAAGCCCAATCACAGCCTTCACCGGAGACGACCACAGCCTTCACCGGTGATATATCCGGCACTATTACCGGAAGCGGCCACCTACAACCACGTCAGGATGTCAGTTTATCAATGGCAACCACCGGCATCGTTGCGACCGTCAATGTGGAAGTCGGTGACACGGTTAAGGCTGGTGAGGTTCTTGTCCGCCTGGATGACACCGATGCTCGCCAAACACTTGCCAAGGCAGAGCTGCAGGTCGCCAGCGCGGAGCTGAACGTACAATCGGCGCAGAATACCCTGGATTCGAGAGTGTTCTGGGCACCTAACCAAAAACAGGTCGCTGCTGCCGAAGCCGAGCTGGCCAATGCTGAGGCCAGCCTTGCTGATGCTCAATCTCTTTATGATAAAGTTGCCTGGTTGCCTGGTGTCAGCGCCAGCCAGCCTTCGTTGAACCTGGAGAAGGCTACCAACAGCTACGATGTCGCCAAGGCCAATCTGGATTACCTGTATTCGAACAAGCCTGATGTTCAAAGCGCCGCCATCAGTTTCGAGACTGCCAAACTGTCGCTTCAGGAAGCCCAAATCAACCTCGAATCGGCTCAAACGGCGCTCGATAAAACGATCCTGAAAGCGCCTTTTGCCGGGACGATCACAACGGTCAATGTGGCAGTTGGCGAAGCCGCCAACGGGGTAGTCATCGAAATGGTCAGCAAGGGAAGTTTGGAGGCTGTCCTGGATATCGATGAGATCGATATCGGCGCGTTGGAAGTTGGTCAATCGGCTATTGTAACGCTGACAACCTGGCCCGATGCCCAGATCGAAGGACAGGTGACCTTCATTGCGCCACAGGCTAATAAGAATACCGGCAGCGATGTCATTAATTACCAGGTTCGTCTCAGCCTGGGCGAGACTGATTTGCAACTTCGCGCCGGGATGACAACTAACGCCACTATTATGACCTTCAGCCTGGAAGATGTCTTGCTGGTCTCCAACCGTGCTATTAGCGCAGATCGTGAAGCAGGTAAGTATTATGTCAATGTAATCACCGGGCAGGGTGTCGAAAAGACTGAAGTGACTATTGGCGTGAACAATGAGACTTACTCCCAGATCCTGAGCGGTCTGGAAGAAGGCGATGTGCTGTTGATCAATGGCTCGGCCCCCGTGCTCAATTTCGGCCCTGATGACGACGGTGAGATCAACAGGCCGTCCAACGGTGGCATGTTCGGTGGTGGAGGCCGCTAATGATCGAGCTGGCCAATATTACCAAAACTTACACCATGGGCACACAAGAAGTTCATGCCTTGCGTGGCGTCGACCTGACTATCAACAAGGGCGAATATGTCGCCATCATGGGGCCATCAGGCTCAGGCAAGAGCACGCTGATGAATATCATCGGATGTCTCGACACCCCCAGCAACGGTACCTACATCTTGAATGATATCGATGTCAGTGACATGGACGACGACGATCTGGCCCGCGTACGAAACCAGCAGATCGGCTTTATCTTCCAGCAGTTTAACCTGCTGGCCCGTACATCGGCGCTCAAACAGGTTGCACTGCCGCTCACCTATGCCGGTTACAGTCGCCGGGATCGCTACGAACGCGCTGAGGCCATGCTGAAATCCGTCGGGCTTGGCGACCGTATCGACCACCGCCCTGATGAACTGTCCGGCGGTCAGCAGCAGCGTGTCGCCATCGCCCGCGCGCTGGTCACCGAGCCCAGCATCATCCTGGCCGATGAGCCGACCGGCAACCTGGACACGGCGTCCGGAGAAGAGATCCTGGCCATCCTCGACGATATGCATCAACAGGGCATTACCATCGTGATGGTTACTCATGCCACCGAAGTAGCTGAACGTACCGAGCGCGCCATCCGGCTGCGCGATGGGCTGGTGGTCAATGGCAGCTAAATGTTCGAGGCCGGTTGGAGAAACAAAGAAATGAATGTAACGGAAAGCTTTTTAACTGCCATTGACAGTTTGATGGCCAACAAAATGCGCTCGATCCTGACCATGCTGGGCGTGATCATCGGCGTAGCCGCAGTGATTGCGCTGATGGCGATTGGCAATGGCTTCAGTGCCTTCGTGTCAAACGAGATACAGTCGCTTGGAACTAATCTGGTCATCATCGTGTCTGATACGGATGTCAGCGGTGGCTACCAGACTCTGAGCATGAGTGATATCGATGCATTATCCGATCCTGCTAATACGCCGGATGTCACCGAGGTCGCCGCAACAGTTCAATCGACAAAAGAGATCATTTACCAGAGACGTAACACTTCCGCGACTGTGGTAGGAGTGACGAGTAATTACTTCGATGTCTACAACCTCTCTGAGGTCTCTCAAGGGAATCTGCCGACCCAGCAAGATAACGATACGCGGGCCCGCGTGGCCGTACTCGGCGCAACTATCGCAACCAAGTTGTTTGAAGACACTTACCCAATCGGCGAGGCAATCAAGATTAGCGGAACGGATTATCGTGTCATCGGTATTCTGGCTGAAAAAGGCGGCTCGATGTCCTCGCCCGACGATCAGATTTTTGTCCCTTTGGAGACAGCACAGGCTTACATCACCCCACTTCGAACACGCAAGGGGGAGATGGCCGTCACGATGCTCTTGACAACGGCTGCCAGCGAAGACGCAACTGATGCGGCCATTCAGCAAATTACCGATACGCTGAGGACAAGGCACAACGTGCTCTATGCCGGTGAGGATGATTTTCAGATCATCAGCCAGACCAGCCTACTCGATACGTTTAGCACGATTACATCGGCGCTCACCCTGTTTTTAGGAGCCATCGCCGGGATATCGCTGCTGGTCGGCGGTATTGGTATTATGAACATCATGCTGGTTAGTGTCACCGAACGAACACGAGAGATCGGGATACGCAAGGCAGTCGGCGCGTTACAGCGCGATATTCTGATCCAGTTCCTGATCGAGGCGCTTGTGCTGAGCCTGGTTGGCGGCCTGTTGGGGATTGGCCTGGGTTGGCTGATGACGGTTATCGTTGCGCCGATCATGGAAGATGCCGTGCCAGTCATCGACCTGGGCACTATCGCGCTGGCAACCAGTTTTGCCGCCGGAGTGGGGCTGGTTTTTGGAATCTACCCTGCCTGGCGCGCCGCGCGGTTGCATCCTATCGAGGCACTGCGATACGAGTAGATATCACTCGATGATCAAGTTTTTAACATAGACAGGTGATCAGGTTGAGTAAATATGTAAAGGTGCACCCATGAGAATCTGGCTGTAAAGCGTTTTTACATATTTATGTTTCATGTTTTGCCGGTCACCTTGCCCATAGCACGAAAACTTGATCATCGAGTATCAGTTATAGACCATGCCAAAGCAAAGTGTTCTCGTCGTAGATGATGACAGGGAGATTGTGCGGCTGATCCGGGGATACCTGGAGCAGGCCGGCTATACCGTTATGACGGCCTATACCGGCGAGACTGCGCTTCATTACCTGCGGGCCGAGCATCCCGATCTGATGCTGCTTGATCTGATGCTGCCTGATCGGGACGGCTGGGATGTAACGAGAGTTGTCCGATCAGACCCCTCGCTGGCCAATATCCCGATTATCATGCTAACGGCGCGTATTGAAGATTTAGACAAAATCCTGGGGTTGGAGATCGGCGCGGATGATTATGTGACCAAGCCCTTCAACCCCAGGGAAGTGGTGGCGCGCGTCAAGGCGATCTTGCGTCGGATACGGCGGGGAGAGAACAGCACGGTCGATGTGCTGCAAGTCGCCGATCTGCGCATGGATATCAGGCGCCACGAGGTCACACGCCAGGGACAGAGCATCGACTTAACGGTGACCGAGTTCAATATCCTGCGCGTCCTGATGGAAAATGTCGGCTATGCCTTTACCAGAAACGAGCTAATCGAGAAGGGGTTGGGCTACGTATACGGGGGAATGGAGCGAACACTGGACAGCCATATCAAAAACCTGCGTCAGAAGATCGAAGATGATCCCAAACAGCCAAGGTATATTCAGACCGTTTACGGTGTAGGGTATCGCCTGATCGAGGAACAGGAATGAAACGCCTGTGGGTGCGCTTGAGTGTTGCTTTTAGCAGTGTTATCCTGCTCTTTGTCATCCTGATCATGACATTTGGGATCATGACCGGCCTCAATGGGAGGGCTTTGCCTCCCGTCGCAAACAAATGGATGAAAGAGCTCGAAATCCTGCCTCCGGAGCTTCAGCAGCAAGAAATCCGGCTGGCACTGACACGCCTATACCACGGGCTGATCACCCTTGTCATCGTCAATGGCACGGTTGGACTGGCGGCAGGCATCTGGATGAGCCGCACCCTGGCCGAACCGCTGAACCGGCTGGCCGAAGCTGCTCGCACCTTGGGCGCCGGCGATCTCAGCCGCCGGGTGGACATCAAAGGCTCTCAGGAAATGGTCGATGTGGCTGTCGCGTTTAACCAGATGGCTGCCGCTCTCGAAAAGGCAACAGAACTGCGTCGGAACCTGATGGCCGATGTGGCCCATGAGCTGCGCACACCCGTGACCGTCTTGCAAGGCAATCTGCGCGCCATGTTGGACGACGTTTACGACATGGATAAGGCCGAGATCGCCCGGCTCTACGAGCAAACCCGCCACCTGATCCAGCTGATCGAAGATCTGCGTATTGTCGCGTTAGCTGAATCCCACCAGCTTCCTCTTAACCTGGAGGATGTCGACGTGGAACAACTGCTCCAGGAAGTCTATGCCAATTTCGAACCCATCGCCGTCGAGGAGACAGTCAAGCTCACCCTTCATTTACCTGATGAGAAACTGCTCCTGACTCAGGTCGATGCAGCGCGTATGAAGCAAATTTTGTACAACCTGATGTCCAATGCCATGCGCCATACACCGGAGGGTGGAGAGATTGACTTGCGTGCCGGGCTGGTAGAGAATGAAATTGCCCTGACCATCTCGGATACCGGTGAAGGTATTGCATCTGAGCATCTGAACCGCGTGTTTGATCGCTTCTACCGCACCGATCCCACCCGCGCGCGTGATACCGGCGGCACGGGGCTGGGCCTGGCGATTGTGAAAGCCCTTACCGAAGCACATCATGGACACGTCGGTGTTTCCAGCCGGGGTTATGGCAAAGGCTCGGTATTCACCATCCGACTCCCCCTCCACCGACCGGCTTGATCTCCTATTCCTGCCCCGCCGTTCCACAACCGGATCATCGTTGGGATCGTAAGGCTTCTGCCGACAACAAGGCGATAGCTGTTCATGGTGAACCGTCACGATCCATTTAGTGTTATAAGTGTGAAATGATAATTCATCCATCACAGCACTAGAGGATATTATGCCGCGACTAAAATTGATCATGAACCCGGCTTCCGACCGGGGCCAGACAGCCCGGATTGGAGAGGCTTTACAGGCGCTCTTGCAAGAACGAGCAGCCATTGCTTCAGAAAAAGGCCAGCGCTACGAAATGGATTGGGTATTGACCGACTATCCCCGCCATGCTACTGAGCTGGCCCGGCAAGCCGCTGAGGAAGGGTTCGATATTATCGTAGCTGTGGGAGGCGATGGGACGATCCATGAAGTTATCAATGGCTTGATGGCCATCGATGCCGGCAAGCGCCCGGCGCTGGGCATTATCCCGGTCGGCACCGGCAACGATTTTGTCCATAACCTGGGGCTGTCAGTTGACAAAGCTGAATCTGCGCGTCGCCTGTTCGCAGAGAAGACCCGGACAATTGACGTCGGCCTGATATCGGATTGCAAAGGCCGGCAGGAATATTGGAACAACAGCGTCGGTATCGGCTTTACCGGCGCGGTGAGCATCGCGACGCGAAAGCTGACCAAGGTCCGTGGCTTTCTGGTCTATTTCATTGCCGTTCTGGAGACTATTCTATTCAAGCCGCCGAGCATCCGGGCTCGCATCCAAATCGACGATCAGCCGGCCAGTGATCGCTCGATCAGTGTGATCAGTCTGTGCAATGGCCCGCGTGAAGGCGGCGGCTTCCCGACCGGCCCTGGTGCCGTGATGGACGATGGGTATATTACCTGCATGATCATGCGGGGTATGAGCCGCTTGCGGATGTTATACTTTTTGCCGATCGTGATGAAGGGCAAGCATCTCGCGTATAAGCAGTCCTTCGAGGAAAGCACGATCCGGCAGATACATATCGAGGCAGATCGGACGCTGCCCATTCACATCGACGGTGAGATATTTGGCCCGTGGGAAGCCGATATCCGGCAGGTGGAAGCCAACATCATCCCCGCGGCGATCAAGGTCTTGTGCGGATAAACATACAACCGACATAATCGTCAAGTGAAGCAAAAAACTTCTTGATGTCTTGCCAAAAAGATCATGATCTTTTTGGAAAAACTTCCCGATCTTTTTCCCGACTTGCCGGCATCTCATTGTTCGACTAAAGATGGTGAGGCCGGGTACGAGAAACGCGCTTCAACTGATGGGGATGATACGCCATATCCGGATTGCTCTAACAGAAAGAAATACAATGACAAACAAAGCCGAGACAGCTGTCTCAAAATTTTCCGGAGGATACAACTGCGCCCAATCGGTGCTCTATGCCTTCTGCGACGATCTTCATCTCGACAAGGAACTGGCGCTGAAGATAGCCTGCGGCTTCGGCGCCGGTATGGGCCGGAATGAAGAGGTCTGCGGCGCTGTGACCGGTGGGATCATGGTCTTAGGCTTGAAGTATGGCCGGGGTGAGAATGATGACAGGGCTGTCACAGAGCAGACTTACCGGAAGATCCGGTATCTCATGGAGGAGTTTGCCAAAAAGAATGGTTCTTGTATTTGTCGCCAACTGCTTGGCAGCTGTGACCTGACGACCGATGAAGGAAAGAAGCAATTTCAGGAAAACGATCTGATGAACAGGGTTTGTAAGCCATGCGTCAAAAGTGCCGTCGAGATCGTTGGCAGTATCATCGAGAGTGGCTCATAAGCGCGTCTCATCGGCGCCCAACCCGTCTCTTACCACTCACTGCCGGGGTTCGACAGATACTCGTGGATCGAGCGGGCGGCCTTGCGCCCGGCGCCCATCGCCAGGATGACGGTGGCCGCGCCGGTCACCACATCGCCACCTGCCCACACGCGCGGCTTGGAGGTCTTGCCGGTGGCCTCGTCGGCCACGATGTTCCCCTTCCGTCCGATCTCAATGTCCGGTGTTGTGGCCGGTATCAGCGGATTAGGGCTGTTGCCGATGGCATGGATCACCGCGTCGAAGGGCAGGAAATACTCCGATCCCTCTACCGGCATCGGGCTGCGCCGTCCCGATGCATCGGGCTCGCCCAGCTCCATGCGGATGCATTCGAGCCCCTTCACCCAGCCGTTGTCATCGCCCACACAGCGCGTCGGCAGCGTCAGGAAGCTAAACTCGACCCCTTCTTCCTCGGCATTCTCGACCTCCTCCAGACGGGCAGGCAGCTCATCGCGCGAGCGACGGTAGAGGATGGTCGATCGCGCACCCAGGCGCAGCGCCGAGCGGGCGCAGTCCATCGCCACATTGCCCCCGCCGATCACCGCTACCCGTTGATGCTCCCTCACCGGTGTAATTGTCTTGGGAAATGAGAAACCCTTCATCAGGTTGATGCGCGTCAGGTACTCGTTGGCGGAGTAGACGCCGTTCAGGTTGTTGCCTGGCATCTCGCTGAACCAGGGCAGCCCCGCGCCTGCACCGACAAATACCGCGTCGAACTCCTCCAGCAGGCTGTCGATGGTGCGGGTCTTGCCGACGATATAGTCAGGCTTCATCTCCACGCCCAACCGGCGCAGATAATCGACCTCTGTTTCCACCGTCTTCTTAGGCAGCCGGAATTCCGGAATGCCGTACACCAGCACCCCGCCCATCTTGTGCAGCGCCTCGTAGATGACGACCTCGTGCCCCAGTTGGACCAGGTCGGCGGCTACGGTCAGTCCTGCCGGCCCTCCACCGATCACTGCTACCCGTTTGCCGGTTGGAGTGGGTAGATCGATCGATTGCTGTTCTTGCGCGGATGCCCAATCGCCCAGGAAACGCTCCAGGCGGCCGATAGCAATCGTCCCCCCCCTCTTGGCCAGCACACAGCTCCCCTCGCACTGCTCTTCCTGGGGGCAGACCCGCCCGCAGATGGAAGGCAGCGCGTTCTTCCCTTTGAGAATGCGTACGCCGCCGCTGAAATCGCCCTCGGCAATGCAGTGAATAAAGCCGGGAATATCGACCTCCACCGGGCAGTGAGGCACACATTGCGGCCTCTTGCACATCAGGCAGCGGCGAGCCTCTTCCATAGCCAGCTCAGGGGTATACCCCAGCGCCACCTCATCGAAATTTTGTGAGCGCACCTCTGGCTCCTGTTTCGGCATCGGCCTGCGCTGGAGGTCTAACTTTTTGGGTGCGGTTTCCGCCATAGTGTCATGTTCCTGGTGAGTTATAGCTTGTCAGACTATATGAGGATAGGGAAAACCCTCAACTGTTTCAACCCGCCAACTTCAAACGGCTACTGCTCGGCCGTGCCCGCGCTCGACCGGAGCGGGATGGTCTCCTCTCGGAGGTAGGCCTGCCGGCGCTTGTTCAGCTCAGCCCAATCCACCTTGTGGCCATCGAAATGCGGCCCGTCGACGCAGGCGAACTTGACCGTATCATCGACGGTCACCCGGCATACACCGCACATGCCCGTCCCATCGATCATCAGCGTGTTCAGACTGACGATGGTTGGTATGGCAAGCGGGCGTGTCTGCTCGGACGCGCGCATCATCAAAAAATTGCAGCCGTTGGCAATCACCCGCTGGGGGCGCTGCGGCAGACGCTCGATGATGGCCGGGAGGTTATCGATATGCCCCTTGAGGCCGCCCGACCCGTCTCGTGTGATCACTATCAGGCGATCGGATACCTGCTTAAGCTTCTCTTGCCAGTAAAGCAGGTACGAGCTGCGTGCTTCGATGATAATAGTTACCGTATTGCCGATTTCTCTCAGCGCCCGGGCAATCGGATAGATGCTGCCAATCCCATAGCAGCCTCCCACGCAAACGACACTCCCAAAATGGTCGATCTCCATCGCGTTGCCCAGTGGACCGGCCACGGTGGGCAGCCCATCGCCGGCAGGCAGTCGCGACAGCCTGTGGGTTGTCGCGCCGATGGTCATGTAGATCAGCGTGATGGTGCCTTGCTCGCTATCCCAATCAGCGACGCTCAGGGGGATGCGCTCGCCGTCCTCCTCGACCCGCACGATGACGAACTGCCCCGGTTGGACGCTTCGAGCCACCTCCGGCGCTTCCACCCTCAACATGTGTAAGTTGGGCACCAGGGGCCGGTTTTCAATCAGTTTGAACATGATCGGTCTCTTTCGATACCATTCCCGGCAGACCCCGCAGTCCCGCTACCCGCCGCGTCATCGGGAAGCCCATATAGGTATCACGGGGGACTTGTAACGGCTGCTCGTTTGTCCCGAACACCGGGTTGAGTGAGTCCATCGACAGACGGGCACCAGCCTGATAGCTGGCGATCAACTCCGCCATCTCGGCCTGAATATCCTCGACGCTTGCATAATCGAACCCCGGCGCGTTCATAGCCCGGGCGATGCGGCACAGGATCTGCCAGGAAGGAAGGGCTTCACCGGGTGGCGGCACGGCCTGTTGGAGCGCCAGTACCTGCTTCTCGATGTTAACGATTGTCCCATCGATTTCACTGAACGCGGCAGCCGGAAGAAGCAGATCGGCGTGTTGGCCGTCTAGCGGCTGGTCGATGTTCTGGTAGATGACAAACGCCTCGCCGGAAGCGGGGGGCTGTGCCCCGATCAAATAGAGCACGGACGGCTCGTCTCCGGGTGTGGGCTCCGGAAGAGAGCCGCCCCACAATTGGTCGATTTGGCGGCGCCGATCGGCATCAGAGGCGGCCAATCCGCCCGGCAGCAGGTCTGGATAGGCGCCCACTAACAGCGAGCCTGCCAGGTTGCTCTCTGCCGCGAGGGGGATAGTCGATGCATTTGTGAGCCGCGCCAGCTCCTCGACCGCCTCGATCAGGCTATCGTTATCGGGTTCGCGCAGCACTTCGGGTCCCAACAGAATAACGAGATTACCGGCCTCGCGCAGCCCCGCGGCCAGATGAGCCACCCCGTCTCCCCCATCGACCGGTGTTTCTCCGGCCACCTGCCGCGCCAATGAGGTGAGCATCGCCGGCATCTGGCCGGGCTCAGGTCGAAGCCAGAGATCGGCCTGTTGGCTGAGACTGTGTTCACCAGGATGGATAGTGTAGAGCTTCGCCCCGCGCCAGTGTGCTTGTAGCAACATAGGCTCCAGCACCGATTGGGCAAAGCGGATATCCAGCCCCAGGCACACTATCGCGTCTGCCTGGTCGAGAACATCGAGCTGCGCAGCGTTTTTCAGCAGGCGCGCAATGCCGTTCATTCCCCGACCATACGCATCCCGCGCCGAGGTCATCACCTGGTTGGTGTTCATTACCACACGGGCGAATTTCTGTGCCACATACAGGTCTTCGCTGCTCAGGTCGGCCGATAAACGCATCGCAAAGCCGCCCGGCGGGCAGCTCGATAGCTGCTCGACTGCCGCGGCAATCGCCTCGTCCCAACTGACGGTCATCAACCGGCCGTCGACGGTTTGCTGTGGCGCGGCACATCGATCAGGATGGCTGACCAACTCGGTGATGCCGAAGCGCCCTTTGACACACAGTTGGCCATCACCCGGCAAACTGCCGATCACGACATTGTTTTTGCTCAGCAGCCGCATCGAGCAGCCCAGTCCGCACAAGACGCAGGTGCTCTCGATCTCCTGCTCAGGGGCGCCGTCCCACTTGCGGGTCTTTTCCGAGAGGGCACCGGTCGGGCAGACCTCGACGCACGCGCCGCAGAAGCTGCATCCTGCCTCCAGATGGCTGAGACCAAAAGCCGTCCCCACCAGTGTCCCGGAACTGCGACCGGTAAAGGTCAGCGTGCTGTTAAAGTGGAGACTTTCACAGGTCTGGACACAGCGCCCGCACAGCACGCACAAATTGTAATCCCGGTCGAAGAACGGATCGCCGCGCTCAACCGGAACGCCGCGATAGCGTGTCGGGTAAGTCACATCGCCCAGGCCGACTGTGCGGACCAGGACTTGCAGCTCGCATTGACCATCCTTAGAGCACGAGCGGCAGCCGGTTGTCGTGCCTGCTTTGCGGAGGGTGACCATGCACTCCTCACAGTGATCCTTCCCCGGGCAAATCAGGCAGCTTAACGGATGCTCGGCCAGCAGCAGGCGCAGCACCTCGGTACGCCTGGCGCCCAGTTGCGGCGTGTTTGTCCGGACGACCATTCCTTCCTTCGCCGGCGTGTTACAAGAGGTTGACGGCTTGTCACTACCTTCGATATCAACGATGCAGAGACGGCAGCTTCCCTGGGGTGAAAGCTCAGGGATATTGCACAAAGTGGGGATATAAATCCCGTTCTGGCGTGCTGCCTGTAGAATGGTGCTTCCGTCTTCTACCTCGACAGCCTGGCCGTCGATGGTCAATCGTACCGTCATGAGGGGATCTCCATCGATGTGTCTGTTGTCAAATCACGGGTTTTGGAATGTTCCCGACCATAGTGAGGTAACAAGAGATGGTCGTTTGGTGTCTTCAGAATATTGTTGGAGATATTTTGATAGTCTTTTTTATACATATAGCACCCTTTGGCATGGGGCCGACAGTAGAATGTTTTGTGAGTATACGCCATGAATGAGACTAACGGCAGTGTCAGGAATCACAAAACGCTCATGACAATTTGTCATCAGTGCAGCGATTTGTGCCACTTCGAAACATGCGGCGATTCAGCGTTGTTTATGACGCAAGCCTGAACGGCTGCCGCTTCCAATAGGTCAGTGATCGCCATAACCACTCCGCCGGGCCAAACCGGAAATAGCGCAGCCATAGAGGCGAGATGATCAACTGAAAGATCCAGATACCTGCCACAATCACGATCTGCCCGCTGCGCTCGATCTGGCCAAAGAGCCCAAAGCCGTGCCCGTAGAAGATCGTCGTGCAGATAATGGTTTGTAGCAGGTAGTTGGTCAGGGCCATACGGCCAACCGAACCGAACACCCTGGTGATTGGAGTCAGACCCGGCGTTTTGGCAACCAGCATCACCAGCCCAATGTAGCCTAACGATACCGGAAGACTGCCCCAGTAGTTGAACTGCGACCCGAAAAACCAGGAGTAATCCATTGACCAGCCGGCTGCAAAATTGCGGATGACCCCATAAGACACAATCGGCAGACCCACCGCCAGGCCTGCTGCCATGAGGATGGCATAGAAACGCCCGGAACGCTCCAGGGTGAACACACCCCATTTGAACAATGCCATGCCCATCAGCATCAGCCCACCGGCTCGCCACAGATTTAAAACCAGGAACACAAAGGTTTGAAGCATCAGGGTAGTTGGCGTGCGCACTGTCATCTGTTCAAGCCAACCACCCCGGTAGGCTGCTATCTCGTGGCTTACTGCTTCTGGACCCGGCAGCCAGCTCATTTTCATGCTTTCATAAGATTCCGCAGGCATGTAGGACAAAGATGATCCGAACAGGAGATACAGGATCGAGGATACTGAAAGAACCATCACTCCTACTATCACCAGAAAGGTTGAAGACTTTTTTCGAAACAGTACAACAATGAGGGCGCAGATTGCATAGGTAACCAGAATATCGCCATACCATAACAGATAGGCATGCAGCAAACCAATGACTAACAGCCACAAATTACGCCGATAATGCAGACTGATCGGCTTGTTGCCCTTCGCTTCAAGCCGGGTGGTGAAGAGAATGATACCGGCTCCAAATAACAACGAGAAGATAGTCATAAACTTCTGCTCGGCGAAGATGTGGCTCAGAATCCATACCCATTTGTTGATTCCGATCAAATCGCCGTAAGCAGTCGGGTTAAGATAGGCTGCATCGATCATTGAGAAGCTCTGAATATTCATGATCAGGATTCCCAGAATGGCGAATCCCCTCAAAGCATCAAGTGATAAAATGCGCTCTGATGATTGCGTTGGTATGGCACCTTCTTTTTGCTGCATTATCTTCTCCACAACAGTAATAGCCCAACAAGGAATAGCTCTGCTTAAAAGACATATCCAACTTCACCAGAATAACACAAAGAGAAGTGATCCGCTTGACATCCATTGCTCTCACCGTCAGCAGAGTGGGCTCACTGCGGTGCTGTCATTGATGATTGTTGCGTTTTCACGGAATAGCCGTGACATACTGTTGATTCGATTCTCTTGAAATGTTCCGATGTTCTTCCATCTCACAAATGTCCCAACAATAGCTCTAAAGCTACCACCAAACAAACTATTGGTACAAATCACGATCTTTGTACTATAATATTAGTTGAAAGATGGATAACTATGAAAGTCATAGCATGACAGACAACATGAACTTGATTTTAGTTTCAGATCATAAGCTCTTGTGCCCAGATGCGGGTGTTGGAGGCTAAATAACAAATGGGATCACTGACACCTTCTTCTGAGATCGCGGAAATTGATGTTGGCCGCCGTTTGCGTGAGTTCCGCAATGATCGTGGCCTATCAATCCGCGCGTTGGCTGAGATGAGCGGACTGAACTTTAACACCCTCAGTTTGATCGAGAATGGCAAGACATCGCCCAGTGTCAGCACTCTCCAACAACTGGCTCAGGCACTTCGCATTCCTGTGGCAGCTTTTTTCACCATCGATCAGCCTCCCGCGAAGGTTGTCTATCAGCAATCCGGGCAGCGACCACGGGCAAGTTTTGATCACGGGGTCTTCGAAGATATGGGAGCCGGCTTGATGCTCCCAGGCGCAAAGCCTTTATTAGTCACGCTGAACCCGGGCACCGATAGCGGGATCGATCCCATTGTTCACACCGGGCTGGAGTTTGTGTACTGTCTGGAAGGCCGGATGAGCTACATCATTGAAGATCAGACCTACTTCCTACAACCGGGCGACAGCCTTTTCTTCGAAGCACATCTGCCGCACAGGTGGGGAAACGCGGAACCGATACCGGTTTATTCATTGCTCGTGTTATGCCCTTCCGATCAGAACGATCAGCCAACGGAGCGACATTTCTCGATGTAAGAACGTACTCAGAGCAGGGAATATTGACCGGTTGGATAGTATTGGAGTAGGACGATGAACATACAAATCGATGAGACTCGATGCACCGGGTGTGGCGGCTGCGTGGAAGCATGCCCAACGGGTGCTATAAGCCTGACAAATGGCGTCGCGATGGTCGATCAGACGCTTTGCGCCCAATGCCGGGCATGCATCGATGTCTGTCCTGTCGGGGCTATCGCAGCTGTTCCGGATACATCGATGGTGGTTCAACCGCCCGTGGCAGTAGCCAACATTCCCGAAGCCAAACCCGTCTCGATCAGCCCTAAGCCCTGGCTGGTATCGGCATTGGCGTTTGCCGGGCGGGAGATTGTACCCCGGCTGGCCGATGTGTTGATTGTGGCGCTGGAGAACAGGCTTACCCGGCCAAAGACTGTATCCGGGATGGCATCGATGCCTTCAAATCACTTCACAGGTCAGGGTCGTGGCCAGCGCAGACAGGCCCGCTATCGTGGTGGGCGCAATCGGTAACCGGAGTGACAGGTAAGGGTGATCGAAGCCCAAAAGCTCATACCAGGGAATGACGACAGCTTTTGACTGCTCATCCATCACTTGTCGCCCATCACTATTTTTCAGGAGATAAAACATCATGCCAGGATTTGATCGGACAGGACCACAGGGCGCAGGATCGAGAACCGGACGCGGCTTGGGTGACTGTGGAGGGTTGCCTGTCAACCCGGTCTTTGGAGTTTGGGACAGATTCAGCCATAGACTTGGTTTTTTACGTGGCTTTGGCCTCGGCCGCGGACGTGGAGGGATGGGACGCGGTGGGGGAATGGGACGCGGCAGGCGCGCCGGCAATCGAAATCTCAGATGAACAAGTGTCGATGATCAAAAGCTCAGCGAATAGGAATTTAAGTAGCATTTGACTCGATACTCACCATTCAACACTCGTTACGCAACATTAGTTTCATAAGGGAGATAAAATATCATGCCAGGATTTGATCGAACAGGACCACAGGGTGCCGGGCCAAGAACCGGACGCGGGATGGGCTATTGTGGCACGACAACACCCGCTCCAGGAGTTGGATTCGGAGGAGGCTTCGGCTTCGGTCGCGGATTTGGACGCGGCCGTGGCGGCATGGGCTTTGGCCGGCGCAATCGCTTTTTTGCCACCGGAGTTCCAGGCTGGGTACCCCCTACTCCGGAGCAAGAAGTTGCCGATCTTAAAGCGCAAGCGGAATTGATGAAAGGACAGCTCGATGCCATCCAAAAGCGCATTGAGGATCTGACGTCTGAGTAACCTGTGAAATGTCATATTCCAGGCTCCTGTTGACCCGTCTTCCGCGCATCACTCCCAAAAAAACGCTATCATCTAATTATCCACTTTATGGTGGATAAGCCGCACGATTCTCGAAGCGTCAGATGACAAGTAGAAAGGAAATGCGATGGAAGAAGGTGTTGGATGCGCTCGTGTGACGAGCGAAGTAACGGGCGAAGAGCCCACGTCAACCACCGAAACAGTTCTCTCTGAACGAAAGGAGTCTGCTATGACCGCTCGTGTGGGGCAAAAAGCCCCCGATTTCACTGCTCCAGCTTACTACCGGGGCGGCTTTGGACCTGTCAAACTTTCCGATTTCGCCGGCAAGTGGGTGTTGCTGTGCTTCTATCCAGGTGATTTCACCTTCGTTTGAGCGACGGAAGTGTCGGCGGTCGCCGACAAATATCCGGTACTTCAAGAATTAGGAGTTGAAGTCATTTCGGTAAGCGTGGACAGCCACTTTGTCCACAAGATGTGGAACGAGCACGAGCTGAGCAAGATGGTTGAAGGCGGTGTTCCTTTCCACATGGCCTCCGACCAATCCGGCAATGTGGGCCGTGCCTACGGTGTGTGGGATGAAACCCAGGGCGTCGAGATGCGCGGGCGCTTCATCATCGATCCGGATGGTATCATCCAGGCCATAGAGGTGCTTGCGCCTCCAGTCGGACGACGCTTCGCGGAATCAGTACGGCAGATTCAGGCCTTCCAGCACGTTCGCGCGACGGGCGGCAAAGAGGCTGCCCCGGCAGGCTGGGAGCCCGGCAAGATGACCCTCAAGCCTGGTCCCGACTTGGTGGGCAGGGTGTGGGAAATCTGGAACCCTAGTATGGAATAGACCTTGGCTGTTTAGCCTCCCGCAGGCTGGCGAAATAAACAATCCTCAACCTGCGGGAGGGTTGTCAGGAGGCAATCATGTTCAACCAATTCTTTCGCAGCCGTCTGGGACAGAACCGCAGCGCAGGTGGCGGCGGTGGTCGTGGCGGTGGTTTTGGCCGTGGCACAGGCGGTGGGCGCGGTATGGGTGGTGGGAACAGGCCCGGCGCAGGCCCCAGTGGAAACTGTGTTTGCCCGAAGTGTGGGCACAAGGAGCCACATCAGGTAGGCCTTCGCTGTATCGACATAGCCTGTCCAAAGTGCGGAACAAAGATGATCCGCGAGTGATGCTTGTTGTTGATGGCTGGTAGCCTGGTGCTGTCTTGTAGACTAACTTAATTAGTCTTTACTCATGACCAGCCAGATAGTGACTGCATCTTTAATGAACGTTATCGGCAATACACAGAGTTACACATACAAATAGGCCGTATTTTACGCATAGCATGACGATTGCCAAAGTCTAATGAATTGTCACGATCGATGCTTCTGAAACGCAGCATACAAACTTCTTGCTGCGTAAGGAATGTAATCGTGATAATGTCTAATCATCAAGGATTATATTATCGTGAAACAAGCAGATGTATTAGTATTAGGTGGCCTTTCCGGAATTTCGGCGGGCATTAGTTGCAGGCAGCACTATCCGGACAAGAAGGTTATTCTTGTCCGCAAGGAAGGTACTGTGCTGATACCCTGTGGGATACCATACATTTATGGTACTGTTGGGGGCCCTCAGAATAATGTTATACCGGACGGACTGTTAGAGAATAATGATATTGAGTTGATCACGGATGAGGCACTCTCAGTAGACCGCGAGAAGAAGGTGGTTATATTGAGAGATGGTAACACAATCAGTTATGACAAACTGGTTTTTGCGACTGGTTCTCTGCCAATGATACCACCCATTCCCGGCGTGGATAAAAAGGGTGTCTACTCGGTCAAGAAGGAGTTTGACTATCTCGGTGAACTCCTGGAGGCAATGAAGTCGGTCAGGAATCTGGTGATAGTTGGTGGCGGATTTATCGGTGTGGAGTTTGCCGACGAATGCCGCAAAGGCCGTGATATCAATATCACGGTAGTAGAGGCCCTTCCGCACTGTTTGCAGATGGCTATGGATGACGAGTTTTGTACCGAGGCAGAGGCAAAACTGGCTGAAACTGGTGTAAAGATCCTGACCAACACCAAAGTGGAAGCCATTTTGGGAGGCAACACTGTTACCGGTGTCAAACTGTCCGGAGGCATGGAATTAAAAGCGGATATGGTCATTCTCGGTATCGGCGCGGTTCCTAACACCGAATTAGCCAAAAGCGCGGGGATTGAACTGGGATTCAAGAATGCCATTAAGGTAGATCGCTACATGCAAAGCTATACTGACCCCAATGTGTTCGCTTGCGGAGACTGCGCGGAAAAACCGTCATTTTTTACGGGCCGTCCAATCGGGGTTATGTTGGCTTCCATTGCCACATCTGAGGCCCGCATAGCTGGGGCCAATCTCTTTTCACCGGTTCATCGGAACAGTGGCACCATCAGCGTGTTTTCTACCATGATCAACGGCCGGGCATTCGGTGTAGCCGGTCTAACAGAGCGGATTGCTGGACAGTGTGGAATGAGCATTGTTGTCGGTACTGCTGAAGCCACTGATACCCATCCTGGTGGAATGCCTAATTCATGTATGACAAAGGTGAAGTTGGTATTTGCCAAGGATACTGGTGTGCTTTTGGGAGGATCCATATCCGGCGGCAGAACAGTTGGCGAGATGATCAACGTTCTGAGTGCCGGTATCCTGCATAAAATGACTGCCAATGACGTGGTACAGTTTCAAATGGGGACTCATCCAGCATTGACCTCTTCGCCCATTGCTTACCCCATAGTCAACGCGGCAAGCAGGGCCTTGCTCGCTATGCGGAGGTAGCACCTGACAAGTAGCATTGCGATTTTTGCGAAGTTTCCCTACCTCTGTCTGGTTCCAGATCGTCCAGGTTCGGTATAACAATGGTGCACAACCAGGGACTGCCCTTTCATGTTTGTTGAGAGCTTGAGCATCTCTTACATTCACGGAGTTACTTTTCACACCTTACACTTGCAAAGAACTTGAATCTCGAATGATAACAAAGGAGAAAACCAAATGGGAGAAAAAGGCAGGCAAATCGTTGGCTTGGACGTAGAAGAGCTTCTAGCCGATCTCAACCGACTGTATGCGGACGAGTGGCTGGCCGCGTACGCTTACAATTACATGAGCCAGGTTGTCACTGGCCGACCGGCCGCCAAGCAACTGGCTGCGTTACTTCTGGATACATCGAAGGATGAGCTGGAACACCAGCAGGAGCTGGCCGATCGCATCACCTCATTGGGTGGCAAGCCGGTGGCCGACATCAGCAAGCTGGTCGAGGCCAGTAACGATGGGTATCCAACCCCGCCGGCCAACGAGAAGGATTTCGATGCAATTGTCCGGGCCGTCATCAAGGCCGAGCACGATGCTATCGAGGGCTACAACAAGCTGGCCCAGAAGACCCATGGCAAAGACCCGATCACCTATGAGCTTGCCGTTCACATCCTCACTGAAGAAGTCGAGCACGAAGATGAGTTCGAGAATCTACTGGGCTAAACTATGAAAATCATCTTAACAACAACTTCACCGAGTCTTGAATCTGACGTCGACACGCGTTTTGGCCGTGGGGCTTACTTTCTCATTGTCGATACGGACACGCTGGAATGGGAAGCACACCCCAACCCAGGCGTGAACGCCTCCGGTGGCGCCGGTGTCCAGGGGGCCCAATTTGCCATCGATCATGGCGTTGAGGCTGCCATCAGTGGTAACTTTGGCCCGAATGCTTGCGGTGGCCTTAAGGAAGCCGGAATCGCGATGTACCAATTCGGCGAGTGCCGTACCGCGCAGGAAGCAATCGAGAAGTTCAAGGCCGGGCAGCTTGCCGGCGTCGACGCGCCGACCGGCGCCGGGCGCCACGCGAGAGGCTAACCCATGATCATTGCTATCGCCAGCGGCAAGGGTGGGACCGGCAAGACCACCGTAGCGACCAGTCTAGCTATCAGCCTGGCGGCGGAGCTAACCCCTCCGCCGCTTTTTCTGGACTGCGACGTCGAAGCACCCAATGCTCATCTGTTTCTCAAGCCCCTCTTCGAGCACAGCCGGGAGGTCGGCATTCTGCTTCCCCAGGTGGATGAGGCTCGCTGTACCCTTTGTGGACGGTGCGCCGAGATTTGCCAATATCACGCCATCGCGGTGCTTGGTCAGAAGACATTGGTCTTTCCGCAGCTCTGCCATGGCTGTGGAAGCTGCGCGGCATTGTGCCCGGAGAAGGCTATCACCGAAATCCCCAATCACATAGGCATTCTGGAGCGTGGTCAAACGCCTGACGGCATTCCCTTTGCGCGCGGGGTACTGAATGTGGGTGAACCGATGGCGGTGCCGGTCATCAGCCAGCTTAAGACCTGGGCGATTCCCCAGCCGGGGCAGCACGTTATCGCCGACTGCCCGCCCGGGACATCCTGTCCCGCAGTCGCCTCGATCCAGGGCAGCGATTTCTTGCTACTGGTTACCGAGCCAACGCCCTTTGGTCTGCACGATCTGCGGCTGGCAGTCCAGGTGGCACGGGAGCTTGGCGTACCGGCAGGCGTTGTCATCAATCGAGACGGCTCAGGCAATGCCGGCGTCGATGAGTTCTGCCGGGCGGAGGGGTTGCCGGTACTGATGCGCATCCCGTTCGACCGCGCCATCGCGGAGGGCATTGCGCGGGGAAAAACATTAATCGACATTCAGCCGGAATACGCGCGGCAGCTCCTGGATCTATTTGAGCAGATCAAGCAGCTCGCCGGTGCTCAACCGTTGCGCGTCTCTTCGAGGACAATCGATGCCTCTCTTTGATCACTTTGCTTTGATCGCGCGTTTCTACGACCGTATTTTTACCAGGGTCAACCTGGAGCAGATTCATGAGCAGCTTGCGATGCCGGCCAACCGCTTGCTGGATGTCGGCGGCGGAACGGGACGTGTTTCCGGCAGACTGACGGGAGCACAAACGGTCATCGTTATCGATCCCTCGACGGCCATGCTGCGAGCAGCCGGCGCCAAGAATGGCCTTCAGCGTGCCAGCGCCCACGCCGAGCGGCTCCCCTTCCCTGACAACAGTATCGACCGCGTTTTGGTGGTCGATGCCTTCCACCACTTTTGCGATCAGGAGCCGGCGGCAGGCGAGCTGCTGCGCGTGCTGGCGCCGGGCGGCCGTCTGGTCATCGAAGAGCCCAACATTGAGCTGTGGCCGGTGAAGCTGCTCGCGTTAGGGGAGCGGCTTGCATTGATGGGCAGCCGTTTCTACCGCCCCGATGCTATACGCCGCATGTTGGAAATGCACGGCGGCCAGGTGACGGTGCATACAGACGATTCAATCAATATGTGGATAATCGCCGAAAAGCCCGCCACGGCGTAGCGATCCGGCTATTTGAGGAGGCAGTTATGAAGCAGTGGAAAGTATCCGCTACCATTGTGATGATAGTTGCCCTGATTGTCGCGCAATATATCCTGGCCTTTTTTGTCGTTTACTCGCCGGTGCCAATCATCCAATGGATCGGCTGGGGAGTATGGGCGATCTCGGTGATTTTTGGCTTCGCGCCGATCTATATCTTGGGGCGAAAGGGCGGTGTGCCCAAAGGGAAAAGCTATGTCGAGACGACGCGCCTGGTCGATACCGGTTTGTATAGCATCGTCCGCCATCCACAATATCTGGCCGGGATATTGTTTAACCTGGCGATGATGTTGATCTCCCCCCACTGGTCGGTCATCGGACTGGGTATGGTTTCCGCCGTGTTGATCTATTTCGATATTCGAGCGGCCGATCAGGAAGGAATCGAGAAGTTCGGCGATGCGTACCGAGATTATATGCAGCGCGTACCACGAGCCAACTTCCTGCTGGGCATCGCCCGGCTCATTAAGACAAAACTGGCAGGCACTCGATGAGAGTGGGGGCAGATCGCTCCTATTCACTTTCTTCAGAGATGCAGATGAGGTACAGATGAAACTCGCACGAGGTATTGGATCTTTCCTGCTCACACTTGTGATATACCTTGGTTTACCTTTGCTAGGCTGGGGGCTCGACGACCTGCCCGGCTTCTTTGCCTATCCTCATCTGTTCACCTACGCCATCAGCATCGCGGCTTTTGGCGTGGTTGCAGCCTATCAGATGATCACCTCTCCGGAGAGTTTTCGCAGGGGCAAGGGCCAGGCCGATAAATTCGTGTCGCGGCAGAGGATTGTCTACATCTTCGTATCAGGTTTGCTGTTTGGCGCGCTTGTCTTCGTGCCTTTTGCCGATCGTCGCGGCATAGGCGTCGTGGGCGACATCTCGATGGTACGCTGGGCCGGTTTCGTCTTCGCGACGCTGGGGATGGGGATCATCTTCTGGTCCAGTTTCGCGCTGGGCCGTCTGTACAGTCCTGAAGTCACGCTGCAAAAGGGCCATCACCTGATCACCACCGGGCTGTATCGTTACATCCGGCACCCGCGTTACCTGGGCGGCATGATGCAGGGCATCGGACTGGCACTGCTGTTCCGCTCGTGGATCGGGCTTGCCCTGACGCTGGTGTTTATTGTGGTTGTCTTTTTCCGGATAAAGGACGAGGAAGCGCTGATGAGCCATGAGTTCGGACTGGAGTGGGAGACCTACTGCAAACAATCGTGGCGGTTTATCCCAGGAGTATTCTGAGATGCCGGAGAAAGATAGCCGCCAGGCCCATGATGAATCCGCTGCGGACTACGACCGGCTGGCGCGTGAGTGTCGCTGTTTCACTCCGGAGGCATTGTTTGGCCTGTGCTTCGAGTACATGCAGCCGGGGGAGCGCCTGCTCGATATCGGCATCGGTACCGGGCTTTGCGCGGCACTATTCACCAAGGCCGGTCTGCAGGTATCTGGGATGGATGCTTCTCTCGAAATGCTGAATGTTTGTAGAGCAAAGGATGTTGCGGTTGAACTGCGGCAGCTCGATGTTCGCGCAATGCCGTGGCCTTATCCGGATGGCACCTTCGACCACCTGACCGCTTGCGGTGTGCTGCACTTCCTGGATGACCTCGCGCCGATCTTCCAGGAAGCCGCCCGCGTGGTTCGGCCAGGCGGCCTCTTTGCCTTCACAACGAAGGTGCCGCTGGCTGAGACCCAGCTGGGCCCCGACCGGTGTTCGATGGAGATTATCAGCGGCGTGGAGATATTCTCACACCGCAAAACATATATCGGGCAGATGGTGACGAGCAACGGGTTCGAGATGCTCAAGGATTTGGAGATTTTTGTCGGTGTGGACCGGGTCGAGCGGCGCGAGCCGTTCTGCGTGTTTGTGGCTCGGAAAATGGATAAACAGTGACACCTATTCCGGAGCTTTTGGATCATTACTCGTCACCTGTCGCTGTTTTTAGGGGAGTTATTATCATGCCACAATTAGCCAAAGGCGGTAAATGGGTTTTTGGGTGGACAATCGTTGGGCCTCAGCACGAGATACGAATTCCACCCGAAGCCTATCTAGAATACGGCTTTCAGGCCGGTGAGACGGTGTTATTGCTGCGCAGCAGCCGGAGCTCGGGCGGGTTCATCATCGGTCGGTCTGAGACACTGGCACAAGCCAAAACAAACCTCTCCCAGCGCGCTTTCTGTCAGGCTGTGATCGGTGAAATGGGACAGGTTGTGCTCCCATCGGAGGTTGATGTCAAGCCGGGCGATCAACTGCTGGTAGCGCGCGGTAGTGGGATGGGGCTGAGCTTTTTGAAGTATGGCCGCATTTACGAGGAAGCATTGAAGCATCCTGAGATCGAGGTATTCAGACTATGAAACAACTGGTCATTCTGAGTGGTAAAGGCGGCACCGGCAAGACCAGCGTCGCAGCGGCTTTCGCGCACCTGGCACAGACCGGCCCTGCTCCTCTGCGAGCGGTACTGGCCGATGCCGACGTCGACGCTGCCAACCTGGAGCTGGTGCTGCAGCCTGACAAACTCGAAACGCACGATTTCATCGGCGGCGCGGTGGCGGTGATCGATCAAGAACGCTGCCGGGGCTGCGGAATCTGCCGGCAGGTCTGCCGCTTCGACGCCATCGATGATGCCCAGGGCTACACCGTCGATCCCATCGCCTGCGAGGGCTGCGCGGCATGCGTCTACCAATGCCCCGAAGACGCCATCCACATGGAGCCTCAACTGGCCGGACAGTGGTATCGATCCGAGAGCCATCTGGGGCCGCTGTTCCACGCCGACCTGTACCCGGCCCAGGAGAACTCCGGCAAGCTGGTGACGCTGGTCAAGCAGAATGCTCGCCTACACGCCCTGGATAACCATTACCCTGCCATTATCGTCGATGGGCCGCCCGGCATCGGCTGCCCGGTCATCTCGGCCGTATCAGGCGCCGGCCTGGCGCTGATCGTCACCGAGCCCACCGCGGCGGGCATTCACGACCTGGAGCGCGTCCTGGCGACGGTTGCCCACTTCCGCATCCCGGCGCTGGTGGTGATCAACAAAGCCGATCTATACCCACAAGGGGCCGAGCAGATCGAAGCGATCTGCCGGAAGCTGGGAGTCGACGTGGTTGGGCGTGTTCCCTTCGATGAGACGATTACCCAGGCCATGCTGAACGGCCAGCCGGTGACGGCCTACCGGCCCGACGCGCCGGCCAGCCGGGCGCTCATCGATATCTGGCACACAGTGACGGAGCATCTTGCTCAAGCAACAGAGTCATGCTAGGTTCTGTTGACATTTCATCGTAACCAGATAAGAGCAGCGGCGAAGCTCAGGAAAGACAAGAAACGATGGGCCAACTTCTCA
>JAFGLD010000145.1 GCA_016928235.1 Anaerolineae bacterium
AGCATAGTCGTTGCTGTACGATAAAAAACTGATCACTGAAAACTGATTACTGATCACCTACCAATGTTAAAAACTTGATCATCGAGTAAAAGTACCTACTCGGAGGAACAACGACTATCCATATTCTCCTGAACGAGAATACTGAGTGTGCGATGTGACATGGAATCCAAACCGCCTTCTTCCACAATCTCCGATGTCGCGCGGATGGCCGGAGTCTCGATAGCCACGGTGTCTCGCGTGATCCACAACAATGGTGTGGTGAGCGAGGAGACTCGTCTGCGTGTCCGGGAGGCTGTTGAGCATTTGGGATACCAATCTCGCCGGACGCCCAAAAAACTACCTGCTGAGAAGATAGTGCTTCTGCTGTCCGGCGATGTTGTCAATCCGTTCTTCGCTGAGATCATCCGCGGCACCCAAGAGGAAATCGATCTTCAAAAAAATGTACTGAACATTATTCAGATATCGACCGATCACAAGCAGCTCATCCGGACGATCAGCCGTCTGCCCGCGAGCGGGGTCATTTTGACTGGTACATATCCCTTCTCCGAGCTTTTGGAGTGGCGGGAAGAAGCCGGTATCCCATTAGTGGTCATCAATCACCGGATCAACCAGCCTGGTGTCAGTTGTATTGCAGTGGATTTTAGAGATGCCTATATTCGGGCTACCCGACACCTGATCGATCTGGGACATACTCGTATTGGCTATGTCGACGTCAACGGCGGCTCCGAAATCTGTCAGGCGCGTCTGCAAGGGTATCTGGATGCGTTGGATGAAAGCGGCATCCCATTTCGGCAACCACTCTACACAAGTCTTCCGGCTGAAACGCACGTCTATGGTGGTTTTCAGGCAGCCGGCAACTTGCTGACGCTTCCGCCGGACGAACAGCCCACAGCGGTGATTACTTTTAATGATTTGTTTGCTCTAGGGGTCATGCACGCCGCGCGGGCCCATGGCTTGCGGGTGCCGGAAGATGTCTCGGTTGTCGGCTGCGATGATATTCCGATGGCCACTTATGCTTACCCGCCACTCACGACCATCGGACAGCCTAAATATCGCATTGGCAAGCTGGCTGTATCGACGCTTCTGCAAATGTGCCAGGATGCTTCTGACCAGGCAGGGAGCTACACACTCATGGAGAGCCCGCTCATTATCCGTGAGTCGACCGGCCGGTGTCATCAAAGCTGAACCAGACGTTTCGGCGATTGCATTGAGAGGCAGCGTGCACCGAGATCCGACACCTCAAATACCCCGTACGATCCGGCCAACCGGCCCAGAGAGTGCCTTTGGCGAGTCTTCTGTCTCATTGAATGCAGGCCAGGAAGATCGTCCGATCTGGCTCGATCTCCTCTCACGCCTGGCGGAACCTGTGCTTACCAACCTGGCATTGGGACAATTGAAGCAAACGATGCCGGTCGAGGCGGTGCGTGGGTCGTCCGATGATCGACGAAGATACACGCATCTGGAGGCATTTGGTCGTCTCATGAACGGAATTGCGCCCTGGCTACAGGTTGCCTTGCCGGATGGCGCTGAGGCTGATTTGCAAAAGAGGACCATCGAGTTGTCACGCCTGGCTCTCCAGTCGGCTGTCAACCCTCTGTCCCCTGACTACATGCGCTTCGATGAAGGGCCTCAATGCCTGGTCGATGCTGCTTTTCTAGCGCAGGCTGTTTTGCGCGCGCGGCAGGTTTTGTGGGAACGGCTCGATCCGGCTACTCAGGGGCATTTAGTCGCTGCATTAGAGTCTACACGCTGCATCTTGCCGCCATTCAACAACTGGCTGTTGTTCAGCGGCGTCATCGAGGTTGCTTTGTGCGTCATGGGTGCCGGGTGGGATCATGTGCGCATCGATTACGCCTTGCGCCAGATCGAGCAGTGGTACAAAGGTGATGGTGTGTATGGCGACGGCCCGGAGTTTCGATGGGACTACTACAACAGCCTGGTTATTTACCCCATGCTGATCGATATTCTGGACACAGTCGCGCAGGAAGATTGCTTTCTTGCGGCCGGTAAGACATCGGCTGAGAAGCTTCCATGGGCCGGTTTGCCTGATCGCGTCCTGGTGCGCGCCCAACGCTACGCGGAAATTCTGGAGCGTCTGATTGCGCCTGATGGAACCTTTCCCCCCATTGGACGCTCGCTGGCGTATCGTTTTGGCGTCTTCCATCTTCTGGCTCAGCTCGCTTTGCAGCATCGGCTTCCTTCCAGCATCACCCCGACACAAGTGCGCTGCGCGCTGACTGCCGTCATCCGCCGGATGTCTGAGGCGCCTGGAACATTTGACGACCAGGGCTGGTTGACCATCGGGTTCTGCGGGCACCAGCCGGGCATCGGCGAACACTATATTTCTACCGGGAGCTTATATCTGTGCGCTGCCGGGATTCTTCCGCTGGGGCTACCTGTCGAGGATGAATTCTGGCAAGGAGAGCCACAGGATTGGACGGCCCGGAAACTGTGGGCAGGGCAAGATGGGTTGCCCGACCATGCGCTTGATCGATAATCGCGATGGCGCGACCGGTAGACTTGTACCAGCTTATCCGACCATCTCCGACGCCTGATTCATTCATCGATCAAATCAGGAAATCACCATCTGCGCAGATGATCTTGGGCTACCTGCGTACTGCTGTTCCCGATCTGCCGGGCTCGATGGCTGATATTCCCCAGACCACCTATACACGCTATCGCCGGTTTGCCTACACTGGTGATCGCATCGCATACGAGACTCCCTATTTCGCAAAACGCTCCATGTTGACACGGGCTGTGGTCGAGATGATCTTGGGGAATGAGGGGATGGCCGATGTCATTCACGATCTCCTGTGGAGCATTTGCGAGGAAACTTCCTGGGTGCTGCCTGCTCACGAGGATCTGGGGCCGGGCTTTGAGACGCCTGCTTCTGTGTCTGGCCGGTCTGATGGAAGCATCACATCGTTGACCCGCAACCCTGATTTTATCGATTTATTCGCCGCCGAGACCGGCGCCGGCCTGGCCGAGACTATCTATCTGATCGGCGATTGTCTTGCGCCGGAGGTGGTAGAGCGTGCGCGGCAGGAGATCGAGTGTCGCATCTTTCATCCCTACCTGACCTATGGACGTCAGTATTGGTGGCACAAGGGCGATTTGAATTGGAATGCTGTTTGCAATGGCGCTGTTGGACTGGCCTTTGTTCGGCTGGAGAGAGACACACGGCGGCTGGCGGCGGCTCTCTCGATGGTATTGGAGGGCTTTGACGCTTACCTGGCAACAGGCTTCGAGGCCGATGGGGGTTCGCTGGAGGGGGTTGGTTATTGGAATTACGGCTTGATGTACTATGTTGCCCTGGCCGAGCTGCTGCGCGAGCGGACTGCCGGCGGGCTCGATTTGCTGGCAAACCCTCGCCTGATCGACATCGCCCGCTTTCCTTTGATGATGTCTTTGGCTCCCGGCACTTATCTCAACTTTGGCGACGCGGATGAGCAGATCGAATTGCAGCCGGGTATTGCGCAGCGATTGGCCGAGCGTATGGGTGTCATCGATCTGATGGGGCTGATCCTTCCGCCTGATCCGCAAAGGAAGCAGGACAATGCGACAGCCCGGCCGGCGATATCTCTCAGAGATATCGCTTGGTGGAACGCGCAGCCACGACCGTTTCCTGCGACTGCTCAGGAAGACGCCTGTCTGCCGGACTGCGCCATGGTGAAGTTTGGTGCTCAGACTGTTCAGGGGCGGCCGGTTATTCTGGCCGCCAAAGCAGGGCGTAACGATGGGCATCATTATCACACCGATATTGGCCACTTTATCGTCAATGTGGGTGGAGAAAGCTTGCTGTGCGATCCTGGGCGCGGCCTTTACACGCGAGAGCACTTTGGCGATCAGCGGTTCCGGAACATCTTCTGCAATTCACTTGGGCATAACGTGCCGCGCGTCGGTGGGCAGCTACAGATGCCGGGACCGAAATTCGGCGGTGGCCGGCCGGCCGCGGGAATAATCATCGATCATGGACAGGTGGGCGGTGAGAAGATCGTCGAGATCGACTTTACGGCCCTCTACGATTTGCCTGCCCTGACACGCGCCTGCCGGAAGCTGCGGTTGATAACCGCTACAGGAGAGATCTGGCTGGAAGACACCTTCGAATTTTCGGGCGAGCCGGTCGAGATCGAGGAGGGGTTTGTGACCTGGTACCCTGTTTCTGTAAGCGGCACCACAGCCGTCATAGCAAGCGGACAGAATGCTCTGACACTGATGATCGAAGAGCCGTCCGGCGGCGTACTTACTGCTACATCTTTGGCCTCTGCGTGCCGGGCGAATCACCGCGAGGGAAATCTCACCCGTCTGGCAGCCGGCCTGCCGTCGGGGGAATGTTGCTTTATCCTGCACATGATACCCACAGCCCTCAGTCATGCGTCTGATATGTGTAGCGTTTCCCAGAAAAATCTCGATACGTGATGATCAAGTTTGTAACATGGGCAGTGATCACCTGGCAGGTATTGCATCCGGCAACCACATCAGACAGGGGCGGACAGTGATGCGCGCCCCCCCGATGTGTGGTGCGCCTCCGCAATACCCCGGAGTAATGTCGATGTGGTTGACGGGATGAACAGGCATCTCCGTAGGGACACGATATATCGTGCCCCTACGGAGTGTGCAGTGGATTGTTCTCGTTGGTTTCCCACCGCAATGGATTATTTGCGGTGTATTCCCGTATTCGCGATAAGTCAGCCGATATCGATCCAGGCGTCGGGCATGTGCGGCGGCACTTCCCGCACAAAATAGTCCTCGATGCCCTGGCCCAGCGGCACGTTCTCGTAGTTGTGCAGATTTCGGAGATGCGGAAGGCCGGAGAGATAGCGTAGTTGCTCTCCAGCACGGCCATCTGGAGATAGCTAAATACTCTTGAGCCCTGTGAATTCAGCCAGAGGAACAAGCTCAATCTTAGGTCGCCGGCCGCCATCGCATCATGCAAGATGTTCCAGTGCCTGCAAACTCTCAAGGTAGCGCCATCCTTGAGGGGATACGTGCGTGTTCCAGAGGTCCAGGGTGCGAAGCCCCTTCAAGTGACTTAGGTGTTGGAGATCCTGATTCTCAACAGGTACCCAGCTCGCGTATAGATCTTGGATGCTATGTGCTTCCAAGGCTCGAAGCGAAGAAAGCTTCGCCCGGCGATTCAATCGCAGACGTACCGCTATACCTGCTGGAACATGTACTTTCCTTTGTGCCGCGCCAATTCGATGCCACTCAGCAGAATCGTCAACAATGTCACGGCCGAGTAACCGAGTAACCAAGGTTCCTCATCTTGTGGCTGCCAGGGCTGCACGTCGATCCACCCGATTGGCTCATCCGCGGGAAAGGTTAGCACACGTGGCAAAGCAATTTCAGCAGGGAACATGCAATTCTCCTAGCTCTCCTGCCTATCTTCAACGTGTACAACACTTAGCTGTTTGGCATCCCGATCCCTTTTGGATCTTCCCAGGAGCCCTATTGCCACATCGGAAGAACCCTCGTCAACCTCGTCTGGCCCGACATAGTTTAGAATGTTGGGATGATGGGATGTCACTACCCATCCAGGGTGCTTGTCGAGTGTAATCACCGAGAAATCCCCTGCTGGAGATCCTACATGTACAGGCCCCCATTCACTGAGAATACCTTTGGCTTGTTGGGCGAGATCCGGTTCGGGTTCCATCAGAATGACACACGTGCCAGCCTCGAACAAGACCCAAGACTTTCCCTCA
>JAFGLD010000146.1 GCA_016928235.1 Anaerolineae bacterium
ATCCTATGTGTACTCATAGCAAGTTATACGCTATTGCGTAAAAACGCTTGACAACCGGACGCTCATGAGCACGCCTTTACATATTTACATATTTACTCATGCTGGTCACCCGTCAATGTTAAAAACTTGATCATCGCGTGATAGTGTGTACGGCAAAAAACCGGGTTTTTTGTCGTCGAACAGGCCATCTTGACTGCGGAAGCGGTATCAACATTGTGCCGTTCTTACAGGAGAAAAACCCGGTTTTTGGCATCAGCGATAGCGCATCATGCTTAAGTTAACGCTTATGCGGTCAGGGGGTGAGTTTTTTGACGCCAAAACAACTCGACTTGACCGACCACGTTATTTCCAAGGGCTACCTCAGTCCTGGCCTCAGCCTTGTTATTCCGGTTTGCATCATGAGATGTTTTCCGGCTCCCAGCACCGCCACCAATTGCCTGTGAGATCGGGTAATGGGTGGCCGGTCAACAACTCACCGTGTCCGGATTGCCTGATCGCTTCGATCAAACGCGCCAGGCGTCGGCGCAGTGCCTCGTGATCGTAAAACAGGTTGGCGATCGCGGTCATCCGCCGGCGCTCTTCGGGGAAGGTGAAGTTGTGGGTATCGAACACGATGCGCAGCAGCGTGGGGCGCTCGTCGAAGCCAAAGCTGTAATCGGGAGGCCCGACCACATGGATGCTGACCAGCGAGCCAAGCTGCTGCTCCATCCCGGCGGCGAAAAGCTCGATGTCGTAAAAGGCCGCGCCGCCATCGTAGTAGGTTTCGCCCTGGATGACCGGTGGTGTGATGTAAAACGGCTGGGCCATGCCCCCGTCGATGGCGTCGACGATAGGGCAGTTGATCGGGCGAATGGTACGCCCGCCAAAGCGCATTTCCAAATCATCGGCTATGCCGAAGAAATCCGGGCCGCCGTCCGAGCCCCGCGCGCCGATGGCGTAAAAGGGGAGCCGGATATCCTCGAAGGTCACCGCGGCCCCGTCGGGTCGCCCCGTCCAGCGCTCGATGTACCCGGCGAGCAGCTCGCGCAGCGGCCCGGCATTGGCAGCCGCGCGGGCCAGCTTGCGCGGGGTCTTGTTGATGCGATACAGGCTGTCCGTGGTCAGCCCATCGAAGAACGCTTCGAGATGCTGGAGCGCCTGCGGCGCCTCTGCCGTGTAGAGCTCCGGGTGGCGGCGCGCAGCAAGGACGATCCCGTGGAACAGGCCGTTGAGCACCCCTGCTGAGCAGCCGAAGATGCGCCGGATATCGGCGCCCTTGCCGTCGACCAGGCGGGTCATCGTCATCCCTGCCGCGATCCCGGAAAACCCGCCTGCCCCGTAGATCAGTGTGATCGGCCGGCCGAAATCGAAGCCCTCCAACTGCGGCTCGCCCAGCTCGCGGAACTGCTGCATCAACTCTTTTTTGTTGGCGATGCTCTGGCGCATGTTGGTGCCGGCCTCGGTTGAGCCGATGTAGGGCAGCCGGACGTGCAAGAGACGCGGGCAAGTGGCATCGGCGAAGTGCTCATCGGCCAACGCATCGAGTTTCCGCCCGCGCAGATCGGCCAGCAGGGCATCGGCCTGAGCCGTGAGCGCCCGGTGGCGGCCCAGCAAATCGACATAATGGGCGGCCAGGAGAGCCTGGTTGCGCTCGTGCCAGCGGTGCATGATAAATACCTGGCTGATGGCGTTGGAGTGCCAGGTGGGCAGAGGCGTGTAGGGCCGGCTCTTGATGATGGGACGCGGGTCGCCGGCCTCCATATCGAGCACCATCGGCGAGATATCGGCGAAGACCGGTCGTCCGTCCTTGTAGTAGTGGCCGTTGACCGGGTGGGCATCGGTGCTGAGCAGCGTGCTCAGGGCCGCGATGCAGGCATCCAGGATCGGCGCGTTCTCGAAGCGGGTGGAGCAGTCGTGATAATCGGCGCGCAGAGTGTCGTCGGGTGGGCCGAAGAACACCGGTCGGGCATCCCGATCCCCGACGCACAGGTAGACCGGCACAGACAGATCAGCCAGGGTTAAGTCGTCGCGGCCTGCGTAGGCGCGCAGCCGGGCTGCCAGCCAGCGCTTGAGAGGGTCTAGGTTGTAGAACCCGTAAAATAGGCTCCGCCAGTTCAAGCGGCGCAGGTGTCGGCTCTTAGCCCGGCGGAAGAAATCGACGAAATCGGCCAGGGCGCTCGTGGCCTGCGGCGTGAAGCGATCGGGATGAGCGCGGGCTGAGAGGACGATGCCATGCGCGACGGCCACCAGCGCGCCGGAGGAGTTGCCGAAGATACGGCCAATGGGGATATCCTGAGCGTCGATGCGTTGGGCGAGGGCAAAGTCTTCGAGCAGGTAAGGGATGTCGCCTAGCTTGGCGGCCTGGTAGATGACGGTGCTGGGCTTGGTTGGTGAGGCCATCGTTGCTCCCCTGTTTTTTACACAAATGGACACGAATTTGACAGGAGAAATCAGTGAAATTCGTGGATCGATTTCAGCTTCAATCGGCGGCGGCAGCTTCTCTGGCTGCCAGCTGCCTGAGCACCTCGGCGTGGGAGGCGCGGGTGATCGGGTACCAGAGCAGGAGCGGCGCTGTCAGCACGAAAATCATCAAGGGGATGGGGCCGATGAACAACCGGATCCCCAGCAGCGTTTGGGCACTCTGTACGGCGCCGCCTTCGATGTAGCCAAACCAGTGAAGCACCCAGCCGGAAAGGGCGATCCCCAGTGACTGGGTGAGCTTCTGCGTAAAGCCCCACACACCGTAATACATCCCCGCTCGATGCTCGCCCGTCTCCAGCCGGTCGATCTCAACCACATCGGGCACCATCGCCCAGGGGAAGACCCAGTTGGTAGAGAAGCCCAGACCGGCGACGACGGCGATCACGTAAATCCAGGGGGTCGGGCCTTGGGGCAGGAAGAACGTCGACGCCACAGCCAGCCCGCCGATCAGCAACCCAATAGCGTACGCGGGCCCTTTGCTGGTGCGGTCGGAGATCATCTTCCATGGGAAGAGGAAAACCCCAACGCTGACCAGCAACAGAGCCAGGACGATGGAGACATTGCCGGCCTCCATGCCGAGCTGGTAGGTGAGGAGATAGTAAAGCAGGGTCTGGATCAGCGTGAAAGCGACGTTGACCACCAGATAAGCAACAATCAGGCGGACAAAGGGACGATTTTTGAATGTCAAGGTGAAGGCACGCAGCGGGGGCGTCTGCGATTGGCTCTCGCTGATTTCCTTTCGCTCTCTGATACCGGCAGCCGCGCCCAGGAGAGAAATCACGTTGACCACGGCGTAGACGATGCCCACAACTGCATAGCCGGTTCTCTTCAGCTCAAACAACCCGACGATAATCGGCGTGGCGGCTACACCTACCAGATAGGCCGGAACACCCAGCAACATTCGCCAGGTCGTCAGTCCAGCCCGCTCGTCGTAATCGGTGGTCAGCTCGGAGGTCAGGGCATAGTAGGGCACCGAGGTAAGGGTCAGCATGGTATCGAACAGGATGAAGCTGACCAATATCCAGGCAAAGTTGCCGACATCAGACAATCCTTGTGGGATAAACCATAGGAGTGCCACCGTCAGCGCCAACGGCAGCGCGCCGAAGATCATGTAAACCCGGCGCTTGCCAAAGCGGGGCGAACTGGTGCGATCTGACACCCAACCAAAAAGCGGATCGTTCACTGCATCCCAAATTTTAGCCACGGCCAGCGCCGTACCGGCCAGCGCCGGATTGATCAGGGCACCATCGGTATAAAAAGCCAGCAAGAAGAAGGCGATGGCAGAAACAACCATCGCGTTGCCGACATCTCCCACCCCATAAACCAATTTGGTTGTCCATGTGAGCTTTGCGTCGTTTGAGGTCATGAAGGGCATCTCCGGTGGATAGATATAGTACACGCATCAAGTCTACCGAAGGTTATCCGGTTGTCAATTGTGCGTATTCATTCAGCGTCACTATTCGGCTATTGACGCTGTTTGCTTGATAGTTTTGGGTGATGAGTGATGAGTGACGAGTGATGGGTGATGGGTGATGGGTTCTATAGTCTGCATTAGTCTGCATTTTGCACTGTTCGATGTATCAAATATCGGTTGGTTGCTGTCGTTTCACCTTTTTTGTGTGTAGACATAGATTTACCGCAAGGACCGCTGAGATCGCAGAGAAAAAACTAAACAATCTCTGTGTGCTCTGCGATCTCGGCGGCGAGAAATTGTTTGATGGCAAACAATACCCTGGCCAAAACCGAGAAGGCAGAAAAAAGCTATCAGACGCATTGGAAAATAGACGTATAATTGAAGGTGCAGATGCCCGGCTGCCGGTCGGCAGCCGGATCGAGATTGTCTTTATCGCTCTGTTCCCTTTTCTGTTGCGCGGAGATCTTTTATCCGGGATGAGCGCAGAAAGGCCGACATAATACACACCATGACCAATGAAATTGGGTTAACCTTCGGCATACTGGCAGTTGCCGTCTTGCTCTTCGTCACTGAGGTCGTTCGGGTAGACCTGGTGGCTCTTTTTGTATTGGCCACTCTGGCGCTTACCGGTCTGGTAAAGCCTGAGCAGGCGCTTGCCGGGTTTAGCAACCCGGCGGTTGTCACCGTCTGGGCGATGTTCATTCTCTCTGCCGGTCTGACGAGAACCGGCGTTTCCAACATGATCGGCAAGCAGGTCATGCGCTTTGCGCGTGGAGGCGATGGGCGACTGGTGTCCGTGCTGATGACCGTCACCGCTCTGCTTTCTGCCTTCATGAACAACATCGGCGTAGCAGCTATGTTTCTACCCATCACATTGCAGATTGCCCGCCTCACAAAACGACCGGCCTCGCGGCTGCTCATGCCCATGGCTTATGGCTCACTGTTAGGCGGATTGATCCTGTTGATCGGTACTGCCAGTAATCTGCTCGTGCGCGATGCCCTGCGCGAAGCCGGTTATCGACCCCTGGGTATGTTCGATTTCACCATTGGGGGATTGATCATCCTGGTCTTTTGCGTCGCCTATATGGCCTTGCTCGGCCAGCGATTTTTACCTGTCCGTGAGCCTGTTGTCTCGCTGGCGGCAGCTCATCATCATAACAATGATGTTCATACCCTTTACGGATTGGAAGAACGTCTTGCCTATCTGGCCTTGCCGGACGACAGCGCCCTTGCCGGGAAAACACTTGTCGAAAGCCGCATCGGTCGCGCGCTGGGCTTACACGTCCTGAGCATCCGGCGCAAAAACGGCCGGCATATCTCGGCCGGAGCCGATGTCGAGATTGAAGGCAGCGACCGCCTGTTGATCCTGGGCCGTCTCGACCGTATTGAAGAAGTTGCCGCGCATCCCATCATCACTATCGAAGAAGAACTGCCGGCTGTCTCGCGGCTGTTTTCTGAAAATATTGGCCTGGCTGAAGTGCGGGTGACGCCCGATTCCATCTTTGTTGACCAATCCCTGAACAAAATCGACTTCCGCCGCCAGTACGGACTGAATGTTCTCGCCATCCGTCAAGGTGAAATGGTTAGACGCACTAATCTTCAGAATATTCCTCTGAAACCCGACGATCGCCTGCTGCTTCAGGGGGCTATGCCACAATTGGAAACCCTTGCCGATCAACCCGGCTATCGCCTGTTGGGCATTGACGATGCACAGGCGTATCATCTGGAAGAGCGTTTGCTCTCTATTCGTATCCCAGAAGGCTCTACTCTGGCCGGACGCACGTTAGAAGAAAGCCGGTTGGGTGCTGCTTACGGTCTGGCTGTTTTGAGCATCGAGCGGAGAGATGGGAACTGGCAGATGCCTCAGCCGGCGTTAACCCTGCAAGCCGGCGACCTGCTCATTGTCGGAGGTCGCCCTCTAGACATCGATGTCATCAAAGGATTGGGGTCTTTAGAGGTTGAGCGTGATGTAGATGTCAACCTGGAAAATCTGGCAGGCGACTCTCTGCAAATTGTCGAAGTCATGCTTTCTCCCTACACAACGCTGGCCGGCAAGACTCTGGCCGATTTACATTTCCGGGAGAAATATGGTATTTCTGTGTTGGCCATCTGGCGTGGTGACCGCGCTTACCGCACGGCTCTGGCCAATATTCCGCTCAACTTTGGCGATGCTCTGCTCTGCTATGGCCCGCGCGATCGCTTTGAGCTGATTGCGCGTGACCGCGATTTCGTCGTCCTGAACGCCGAGATCCAGGAACCACCACACGTCCACAAAGCCCCCCTGGCCTCTTTGATCATGCTGGGCGTAGTCGCATCCATCATCTTCTTCGGGTTATCTGTCTCCATCGCTGCCATCGCCGGATGTGTCCTGATGGTAGCCACCCGCTGTCTGACCATGGAGGAAGCCTATCAGGGCATTGACTGGCGTGCTGTCTTTCTGATCGCCGCTATGTTGCCGCTTGGTACTGCTATGCAGCAGACCGGCGCGGCAGCCTACCTGGCAACACTGGTGATCGATTCGGTCGGCGGCTATGGCCCAGTGGCCGTCCTGGCGGGCTTGATGATCTTCTCGATGGTGGCTACTCAGGTCATGCCCAGCCCGGTTGTAGCGGTGTTGATGTCGCCGATTGCTCTGAACACGGCAGTCGATCTGGGAATCTCCCCCTATCCTCTCATGATGGGGATTGCCTACGCTCTGGCAGCCGCTTTTCTCAGCCCGGTAGCCCATCCTGCCAATGTGCTGGTCATGAGCCCCGGCGGATACCGTTTTAGCGACTATATCAAACAGGGTTTGCCCATCTCGATAATTGTACTGGCCGTCAGCATCCCATTACTTCCTGTCTTGTTTCCGTTCTAAAGCTACCCATCGAGGTGGACCTCAAATGTCTTCATGGCTTCCAACATGAGGGTCAGCCGGTTGTCCCGATCGCTCCATGTTTGCCCAATGAGATTGCCGCCTTGCGCTTTCACGGACGCAGGCTCGCGCTCAAGCCCGATCACGTCGAGGGTGATGTGGCGAGTCGGCGGTTGGTACGCTCCCTGCCTGATACTCCGTAATATCCGGCCGCTGTTGCCGTCATCGGCGCGCAGAATGAGACAAGACAGCCGGTGATTTTGCCGGGAGGCATAATCCGGGCAGAGTCCGTCATCCTCATAATGCAGGCTGGTGTGCTCGCCGGCAGTCCAATAGACCTGGAGCGTCAGATGATCGATCACCTGCTCGCCGACATGCTGCTGCACGGGCCACAGCGGGATGATCGACCCGGCCTTGACGAACAGCGGCAGCCTGTCGAGCGGCGCGTCGATCTCAATGGTCTGCCCGCCCTGGTACCGGCACCGGCTCCAGAAATCGAGCCACTCCCCGGCGGGGAGGTAGACGGTTCGGCCGGTAGCGCCCTCTTCCATGATCGGTGCCACGAGCAGCGAATCGCCCCACAGATACTCGTCATCCAGGCTGTAGGTGCTCCGATCCGCCGGGTAGTCGAAGCAGAGCGGGCGGGCGATGGGAGAGCCGGCAGTAGCGGCTTGCCAGGCCGCCGTGTAAAGGTAGGGCAGCATCCGATAGCGCAGATCGAGGTATCGGCGGGTAATGGCCTCGACCTCCTCTCCGAAGTTCCAGGGCTCCTGGTTGGGCGCACCCTGCATACAGTGCACCCGGAAAAAGGGCATGAAGGCTCCCACCTGCATCCAGCGGGCAAACAGCTCCGGCGTTGGCCCACCCGTGAACCCACCGATATCCGGCCCGGTGATCGGGATGCCTGACAGTCCCAGATTCAGTACCATCTGAACCGACAAACGCAGATGGTCCCACGTGCTTTTGTTATCGCCTGTCCAATGGATGGCGTAACGTTGCAGACCGGCCCAGCCCGACCGGCTGAGGATCAGCGGGCGTCGATCGGGGCGCAGGCGGCGGAGCCCTTCGACGCTGGCGCGGGCCATCAGCAAGCCGTAGACGTTGTGGATCTCGGCGTGGTGAGTTTTCGGGGCATCCAGATCTCGGGTCGATTGGCCTTCAGTGCCTACCTGGCCGGCCGATTCGTTGGCATGGCGTACGCAATCAGATATTGTCTGGCCGGCACGTCCTGTGATCAACGCCGGCTCGTTCATGTCGTTCCAAAAGGCATCGATGCCGTCATCCAGCAGCCCGTTGTAGAGATTGCCCCACCAATCGCGGACGTCCGGGTTGGCAAAATCCGGGAAATGGCAGCTGCCGGGCCAGACCGGGCCGGTAAAGCGCGCGCCGTCGGGAAACCGGACGAAGACATCGGAAGCATCGCCCTCCCGGTAAACCCGATAACCGGGATCGGTCTTGATGCCCGGATCGATGATTGAGATGATCTTGAAGCCCTGGCTGTGAAGGTCGGCCAACATGCCGCGCGGATCGGGGAAGCGCCTTCGATCCCAGGTGAAGCATCGATAGCCGTCCATGTAGTGAATATCCAGGTGGATCGTGTCACAAGGCAGGCGACGCTGACGGAACTCCTGGGCGATCTCGAGCACGCGCAGCTCAGGATAGTAGCTCCAGCGTGCCTGATGGAACCCGAGTGCCCACAGCGGCGGCAGCTTCATCCGCCCGGTCAACTCCGTGTATCGCGCCATCACGCTTCGCGGCGTGCCGGCCATCACGTACAGCCGGAACTCGCCTCCCTCGGCTCGGTATTCGATCCGGCCGGGCGCGGATGCCCCCACATTGAGCGTGGCGCGGAAGGTATTATCGAAGAACAGGCCCACGGCGCGACCGTCGGACAGTGCCATCAGGAATGGGACGCTCATGTAGAGCGGGTCGATATCCCGGTCGTAGCCGATCTGATCGGTATTCCACAACTCGAAGCGTCGACCGGTGTGGTTGAGCGCGCCGGCTTTTTCGCCCAGGCCGTAAAAGGCGCCGTCTCGATCCAGATGAGCCTGCCAGACTATCTGCCCACCGGCCGGGTGATGTCCCGAGCCCTGCTCGTCGAACAGCAGCGTATGTCCATCTGAATCCCGGAGTATCAGGCGGAAGGGCTTTTTCTCGATGAGCAGGTTGAGCGCGCCGGTGGCCAGCTCGATCCGGTCATCGGTCTCCGTAACAGCAGCCTGTATAGGCTGCCAATCGGCCTCGGATCGTTCGACGGAGTACGAGAAAGCTTCCGGAAAATCTCTGCCGGGACGGAAGCGGAGCTGCAACAGATCATCGGCCAGGGGGATAACACGCATCGAACCCGCGGACGACCCGACCGTCACATGAGGGCAATCGCCTGCATCCACGCGAGCGATATCGCCCAGGAAGGTAAAGGATTCCTGATGCGGCCGCGGAAGGCGGGAAGTGAATTGCCTGAATGCTCCGGAACGTATCTCGTGAAACCATGTTCGGAAGGGATGGATCATGCTATTGGCGATCATCCCTAAATTAATCCCTTTGATGACGAGAGAAAGGTCAAGTTTAGCCATAGGAAGCCTTTGGATAGTGACGAGTGACAGGAAAATTGTTCAGATGTTGACACTCAGTGCTTTTTTGCCGGGCCAGATCTTCGCGCACGTGAGCCAGCGCCTGCTCATAAGTATCGAATATCACTACCTGCCAGTTGCCATATTGCTTCTGGGAAGCGGAACGAGCAGCCAGCCTGACCAGCTCGCTTTGGGAAACGGCTGCTATCTGGATCCGCGGATCATTGAAACCCTCTGGGCCACCCTTGGTAAGTGTCGACAATGCTATCACAACTGTGCCGAAATCGATGGTGAGATGGCCTGTGTTGTGAATAACCCAGATGACGGGATCCGGGATAGTTGGGTTGTACTGAGTAGCTTCTTCGAGAGCCTCCCGGAGTTCCTGATTGGAGGTTAGTTTTTCAGGCCAGTGATAGACGATGATAGGCTCGTTTTCAATTTTCTCGACACGGATTGCCATATATGACCTTCCTTCTGTCTGCTCTTGCATGTGTGATTGGTTGATCGTTTACATTTGAGCCGCGAGTTTTTAATAGACACAAGAAGATAATTGCCGGCTCTGGCACAAGATTGAAAATTGAACGAAGACGAATTGTCGCCGGCTATTTCCTCGACCGAGAATCAACTACCTTGATGCCGGCAATATATAGATATCCGGTATCCAATTCCCTTGCCATATCGGGGATCATCTTCTCCAGGTTTTGCTGGTACAAATCTTTCCACAATGTCTTCAAGGCCTCGCGCGCGTCTTCATTGACGTGAACAACCTCATCTTCGTCGATCAAGAGTATAGCGACATGGTTCCTGTTCTCGGTCACAGCGAGAAAGTATTTGTCGTTATCCTGTCTCTTCGACCGGAGATAGTCATCGATATGCTCTTCCAGTTCATATTCGAACAGATCTTGAACAAGTGGCCCGTCTTCCAACAGGGCCCTTCTGAGATTTCTCTCGATGATCCGCCGGCGTGATCGCTGTTTTGCCGCGCCTCTTCCACGCCTGCCGCTTTCCGGATGACCCGGCTCGACGCCCGAATATGTCTCTAATGCTACGCCGGGGAAACCTAAATATACTTTTTCTTTGTTACCCAGCACTGACACGGTCAGCTCAAGCTCTTTCGGATGGGGGCTTTTTTTCATGTATTGCTTGAAATAGGTGACACATGCCGGCAGCGCGCCGGCCAGCCACAACAGATCCTGTCGGGTCGGTAACCCAATCTGGTTCCCTGGGCGCGTCCGGCCAAATATTGGGTAGGCATTTTCGCCCTGTACAGGCCAGCCATAACGCGCTAAGTCATCCAGATCGTCGAAAGACATCGCAATGGCGCGTTCGAAAAACAGCGCCATCCAGCTCATCTCTTGGGTTAAATCCCTCTCTTCCACATTGTCGTACATGTGCTGCAAATCGTTTTCACTATCCTGTATCGAGATGCCATACACTTCGCGCCCACTGCCCATCACCACGGCGAAGCGCGCTGGCGCGTCGGGCGGGTAACGAATCTCGATCGGGTGGTTATCGTTCAATACGAGCCAAGGAGCTGCCTGGTAGAATTCAGCAGCTGCTGTGTAGAGGTGCCCTATTAAGGGTGGAGTCATGCCATGAATCGAGAGCAGACCGGGGAGCAGTTCTTGTCCCCGATTCAGCCAGCTTTCCATGGCGGCAAACGCCTCGGTTAACGCGGGAAGTGTCTGGCGGAACTCGCAGCGCACGTCAATAGATTCCAATTTGGATGTCAATGCCTCGACATATTCTTTGTGAGCGAGGCAGACTTTAGCCGGGCGGCGTGACCGGCCGGCTCCGAACATGGGGCGGCGCATAGCCTTACACAAGAGTTCCCAGATCATGTCAGTAGTCGGATACTCTTCAAACATCTGGCTGACCAGCACCCGGCCGGTATCATCAACAAACAACGCAATGAAGGGACGGTGGGGGGGCTGTTTTTTTTTGGTGATCCATGTTCGTGCTATCTTGAAGGACCCCTCCCAGATTTCATCAGTTTGTTTCAAACGTCGAAGTTTATCAAGTGGTTCCTTAGCCATTGTTTTCCTCTGATTAATTTCCGTGTCGCGGAAAATTTACGGTCATCTGCCTGACACAATCATCACGACCTATGGTGCCTTATTCTTACTCATCCGTCATCCGTCAATGGTCTCAACGCGGGACACGAGTATAGAAGCCGCGCACAGCTTCCATTACCAGAGGATGCCGTACCAGGCCAATATGATCGCAACGCGGAACGATCAATACCTCAGCATGAGGTAAAGCTCGAAAGAGTACCAGACTGTCTTCCGGATCATGAAATTCATCACGATCGGCAGCGATAATGAGCACCGGACAGGCTATTACGCCTAGAGCCTCGATCGGGCCGTCCCAGCCTGCGATTACCCCTGTCTGGGGGTTAAAGATCGCTTGTTGTTCTGCCGTCCGGGTCTCCTCAGCCCCAAGAGCCTGGAGAAGTTTCTGATCGCCGGGCGCGCGGTAGTTTGTGCCCAACAATATCAATGAGCGGAACATGTCAGGACGTTGATATGCAGCGCGCAGGGCCACTGCGCCACCGAGGCTAAACCCAACAATATGAGGAGAAGGCCGACCCAGCAAGTAGATAAATTCTAACATATCGTCAACCAGGCGCGGAAGATGCAAATCCGGCGCGGGATTGTGCGTCGCGCCATGTCCTCGCAGATCGGGCGTTACCACATTGAAGCCCTCGTGGGTGATAAGATGGGCCAGCCAGCCCATCTCTGAGCCGTTCGAGGTGGCGGCATGAAGCGCGACGACGGTTGGCCCGTCGCCGCGCTCGGTGTATTGGATTTCGATGTCACGAACCTGAAGAGTTGGCATGTGTCGTTTCGCTAAGGCTCGAAGACTTCGTCGATCTGCCGTAGGATATCCTCCGAGAGTTCAACCGCTACTGCCTGTAGGTTGTTCTCCAACTGCTCGATCCGGGTCGCGCCGGTGATGACGCTGCTGATAGCCGGTTGGCGCAGCGCCCAGGCCAGAGCGAGATCGGCTCGCGAGATGCCCAGTGAATCGGCGATGGGTTTGAGCCGGCGAACTTTCTCTAATCGATTATCTTTGTCGACACCATCCAGCAGCCAATCGTGTTGTGCCAGACGTGTATCTTGCGATATGCCCTCATCGTACTTGCCTGTCAGCACACCACTGGCCAGCGGGCTCCAGGTTACCAATCCCATACCAAGCTCCGCGGCTTTGGGCATGATTTCCTGCTCGAATCGCCGACGCTCGATCAGGTTGTACTGAGGCTGCTCAACCTGGGGCTTGTACAGATTGTACCGCTCGGCCATGTCATGCGCGCGCTGTATCTGCTCGGACGACCATTCGCTTGTGCCCCAGTATAGGATCTTACCCTGATGAATCAGGTCATCCATGGCGCGCAGGGTCTCCTCTAGGGGTGTTTCGGGATCCCATCGATGGCAGAAGTACAGATCGAGGTAATCGGTACCGATGCGCTGAAGCGACCGGTCAATCGACTCCATAATATGCTTTCTGGAAAGGCCGCTGTCGTTGGGATCGTCGCTCATCGGCCAGAAGACCTTGGAGGAGATCACCAATGTATGGCGAGGAAACTCTGCCAGCACCTGTCCCATCGCCTTTTCAGATTCACCTCTTGCATAGATATCGGCGATGTCAAAGAAGTTGATTCCGCTATCATAGGCTTTAACAATGATCCGGCGGGCAATCTGCTGATCTTGCACCGAGTCGCCAAAGGTTAGCCATCCACCCAGGCTCAATTCACTGATCTTTAGACCAGAATGTCCTAGTTTGCGGTAGTTCATCCATGTCTCCTTTTGAAAATAGTGACGAGTGATGGGTAATGGGTGATGAGCCAAAAAGCTGTTTTCATCCCCATCTGAGATCCGGACATAAATGGTATGTCAGGCAAGAGAATAGCCATGATTGAGTAGGAATTGTTTGACAAAGGGAGGTAAATCACC
>JAFGLD010000147.1 GCA_016928235.1 Anaerolineae bacterium
CAGGGATGTTCTTCGTGCCGTCGGTGGGCGGCGCCAGCCACAGCCCTCGCGAACTGACCCGCGACGATGACTGCATCAACGCGGCAAATGTGTTGCTCCACACGGCGCTGAAACTGGCATCGAAACCATAAAGGGCCGTTTACATTCGATGATCAAGTTTTCGGTCTGCGTCATTCAGTTATTGGCGCCGGTTGCTTGATAGTTTTGAGTGACGGACGACTTGCGGTCGTTTGAGTGACGAGTTTTAGTTTACTGCTAACAGCCAACAACCAACCACTAACTGCTGAATAGTTACGTTCCTTGAACGATTGAGAGGATACCCAGGATGGGTGGAAGGGGATAGGACACGGGGTGGGGAGACCAGGAGTATAGTAGGAGTATGGCAGCAGTATGGCAGCAGTATGGCAGCAATAGCGTGTGTCAGGATCGCTGTTTGACCTCACCTCCACGGTGCCGGCGTATCTTCTCAATAATCCGGGGGGCAACTTCAAGCGCATTCCTGGTGATCAGTTTTCAGGCGCAAATCACAGGTCAACGGTCAAAGAACCAAAAACTACCCCAAGTTATTGAGAAGATACGGAGAGTGGATGCGGCGCACTCGATCGATCAGCGTACATATCCTCCGGGATAGATGTGTGTTTCACCATGATAAATTCGATACAATCAGGGTGACCTGGGGCTTGAAAACAAGACCGGCTATCAGCCATCATCAGCTATCAGCCAGGTTCTGTTGATATTTAGGGTGTGTGTTTTGGATGCAAATGTCAACAGAACCTCAGGAACAGGGTTGCCATGCCTGTTCCCCATCCAATATGCTGTGGACTCAGGTATGGGAAAGTTATCACATTCTCATTCCCAAATATTCGACAGAAAGAGACTGCTATGGCGCTGACAAAAGACCAAAGCCTCGAAGCCTACCGGCTGATGAAAGTCATCCGGCGTTTCGAGGAAAAATGCGCGGAGCTGTACGCGGCAGGCGATATCGGTGGGTTCCTGCATTTGTACATCGGGCAGGAGGCGATTGCTGCTGCTGCTAAATATGCCTTGCGCGAAGACGATAACATCATCACCGCCTATCGCGATCATGGCGTGGCGCTGGCAAGGGAACTGCCGACCAACCAGGTGATGGCTGAGATGTTCGGAAAATCGACCGGGGTCAGCAAGGGCAAGGGTGGCTCGATGCACCTGGCCAACAAGAGCAAACGCTTCTGGGGCGGCTGGGCGATCGTCGGCGGGCATCTGCCGTTGGCCGCCGGACTGGCGCTGGCCGACCAGTACCGGGGCGACGATCGGGTCACGCTGGCGCTGATGGGCGACGGCTCGACTAACATCGGCTATTTCCACGAGGCGCTAAACATGGCCGCTGTCTGGAAGCTGCCGGTTGTCTGGCTGGTCGAGAACAATCAGTACGGGATGGGGACTGCGGTCACGCGGGCCTCGGCAGTGTCGGATATCACCAGGAAAGCCGAAGCTTATGGGATGCCCTGCTGCATGCAGGTCGACGGCATGGACCTGGTGGCGACCTATGAGATGATCAAGGAAGCCGCCGAATATGCGCGCTCTGGTCAGGGCTCCTTCTTCCTCGAAGTGGTCACCTATCGCTACCGCGGCCACTCGATGGGCGACCCGGAACGCTATCGCTCAGCCCATGAGGTCGAAGAGAAGAAGGCCGATGACCCGATCATCCGTTGGGCAGCCTATCTCAAGGAAAACAAGATCGCGACCGCCAAGAAGCTGGCCGCGCTCGATCAGGAAGCCGAGGATGAAGTAATGGCTGCCATCGAGTTTGCCCAGAACAGTCCATTCCCGGAACCGGAGGCCTTGTACGAAAATGTCTACGCTTAATAGTACATCTGCCATGAGTGGAGAGACAGTCACCAAGACCTTCCGTGAGGCCATCTCCGATGCCCTATGGGAGGAGATGGAGCGCGACGAGAGTATCTTCCTGATGGGTGAGGAGATCGGCGTGTGGGGCGGCACCTATGCCGTTACCCGTGGTTTCCACGATCATTTCGGTGAGAACCGCGTGCGCGATACACCCATCGCCGAGCAGGCGATTGTTGGGGCAGCAGTCGGCGCGGCATTGAACGGCCTGCGCCCTGTTGCCGAGATCATGACCATCAACTTCCTCTTCCTGGCGCTCGACGCGCTCATCAATCATGGCGCCAAAGCGCACTATATGTTCGGCGGTCAGTTCACCGTGCCGATGGTGGTGCGCACCACGACCGGCGGCGGGCGGCAGCTCGGCGCGACACACTCACACAGCCCGGAGCACTTATTTGCGCACTTCCCCGGCCTGATCGTCTCGGTGCCCAGCACACCCGCCGACGCCAAAGGACTGCTCAAGGCGGCCATCCGGGACGATAACCCGGTGCTTTTCGTCGAGCACAGCACGCTCTACCAGACGCGCGGCCAGGTGCCGGTTGGCGACTATGTTCTGCCGTTGGGCAAGGCCGATGTCAAGCGCGAGGGCACAGATGTGACCCTGGTCAGCTATGCCAAGATGGTGCAGGTCTCGCTCGAAGCAGCCAGGGAGCTGGAGAAGGAAGGCATCAGCGCCGAGGTGGTCGACCTGCGCAGCTTGCGCCCACTCGATACGGAGCTGGTGATGGAGAGCTTCAAGAAGACCAACCGCTGCGTGGTTGTCGAGGAGGCCCATGCGTTGTATGGGGTAGGGGCAGAGGTCGCTGCTCGTGTCCAGGAGGAAGCCTTCGATTGGATGGACGCCCCTGTCAAGCGCGTCTCGACCGAGGATGTCCCGCTGCCCTACTCGCGCGATCTCGAGCAGAGCGCGCTGCCGGATGCGCGGAAGATCGTCAAAGCAGTGAAGGAGATCTTGTAAGCCGGGATGCGGGTGATCGAAGATGTAGTGTGGCATATCGACGACTCAGCGGCGAACATCGACGGAATCATGCAGATCAGAATGTTGTGAAGACCATCACAGATACTTTATAATGCTGTCCTAATCTGCGACTTACACGTCAGGCTTCCAAATTTTGGGAGAGATCGGAAGCCTCAGCAGATGGAACAGCACTATCACCATGAGACAGGTCTTATGAAAACACTCGTCATGAAATTCGGCGGCACCTCTGTTGGGAGTGTTTCCGCTATCGAAAATGTCATCCAAATCGTCAGGAAAGCGCGCGAGGATGGCATTGAGCAGATCGCCGTGATCGTGTCGGCCATGAGCGGCGTCACCAACAACCTCAAGGCCGGCATCCTTGGCGCGGCTGCCGGTGAGACCGAGACGGCCCATCAGATCGGGCAGACTTTGCGCGAGCAGCACGAGGCGGTGCTTAAAGCACTGGGAGGTAGTGACTACGCGCCGACGCTGGCCGAGATCAACGGCATGATCGACGACTATGCCCGCTTCTGCGACAGTGTCGGTGTGCTGGGCGAGGCCACGCCGCGGGCCCTCGATTACACGATGGGGCTCGGCGAGCGGATCAGTGCCCGGCAGATCGCCGCCGTTCTCCGCGCGGCAGACATCCCGGCTCAGGCCGTCGATGCCACCCACATGATCGTCACCGATGATCGCTTTCAGGATGCCGCGCCGCTGATGGAACCGACCTGCCGGCGCATTCAGGAGGTTCTGCCTCCTATCTTCGAGGCGGGTGATGTGGCAGTGATTACCGGCTTCGTCGGCGCGACGGAAGCAGGGATCAGCACGACGCTGGGGCGAGGCGCTTCTGATTACAGTGCCGCCATTGTCGGCGCCTGCTTGAACTGTGACGAGTTGTGGATCTGGACTGACGTCGACGGTGTCATGAGTGCCGATCCGCGTGTCGTGCCGGACGCCGGCACGATCGATCGGCTCTCCTACCGCGAGATCGGCGAGCTGGCCTATTACGGCGCCAAGGTGCTCCACCCCAAGACGATCAGCCCGGTGGTCGAAGCCAAAGTTCCCATCTGGGTGAAGAATACCTTCAACCCCGATCATCCCGGTACGCTGATCGTCCCGAACGGTGAAGCGCAGGCGGGCCGTATCTTCAAAGCCGTGACGGCCGTTCACGATACCGGGCTGGTGACCGTCGAAGGGAGGGGGATGCTGGGCATTCCCGGCATTGCCGCTCGTACTTTCAGCGCGGTTGCTCGCACAGGGACAAGCATCTTACTCATCTCGCAGGCATCATCCGAGCAGAGCATTTGCTTCATGGTGCCCAAGGCCAGCGTCCAGGCCGTGGTCGACGCGCTGTCCGGCGAGTTCGAACAGGAGATCACTCGGCGTGACATTGATCGGATTGCCGCGCTGGCCCCTCTGACTATTATCACCGTCGTCGGCGCGGGGATGCTGCATGTGCGCGGTATTGCCGCCAAGGTCTTCGCGGCGGTGGCCGACGCGGATGTGAACGTGATCGCCATTGCGCAGGGCTCATCTGAATGCAGCATCTCGTTTGCCGTCAGCGCCGATGACGGTGACACGGCAGTACGAGCGATACATGCATTGACAAAGTGATGGGTGAGGGGTGAGGAGTTTTCTTGCTCATGCCCCTCACTTGCGATGAACAAATAAACTAAAAGCTAATAGCCAACAGCTAATAGCTTGTGGAGAAAAAGAGATGTCTTCGTCAAACAACAAAATTCCGGTAGCTGTGCTGGCAGCCACCGGTACGGTAGGCCAGCGGTTTGTCAGCCTGCTGGCCGATCATCCCTGGTTCGAGGTGGTCGCCGTGACAGCCTCAGAGCGAAGCGCCGGGCAGCGATATGCCGATGCGGTCTCATGGGTCGTTCCCGGTGAGATCCCCACAAGCGTCGCCGATCTGGTCGTCCGCCCCACCGATTCCGATCCGGGTGATGCGTCGCTGGTCTTTTCCGCGCTTCCCGGCGATGTTGCCCGCGAAGTCGAGCCTGCCCTGGCCGCTGGAGGCTATGCCGTCTGCTCGAATGCATCGGCTCTGCGCATGGAGCCGGATGTGCCGTTGCTCGTCCCGGAGATCAACCCCGATCACATTCACCTGATCAAAGCACAGCGTGAGAAGCGCGGCTGGTCGGGCTCAATTATCACAGCACCTAACTGCGCGGTGACCGGGTTCATCTTTCCGATGAAGGCGCTGCACGCGGCCTTTGGGATCGAAAAAGTCCATGTCGTGACCATGCAGGCCATCAGCGGGGCCGGCTATCCCGGCGTGCCCTCGTTCGATATCCTGGATAATGTCATCCCCTTCATCGGCGGCGAGGAAGATAAGCTCGAAAGCGAGCCGCGCAAGCTGCTGGGCACGATGGTCGATGGCGGCATCGAACCGGCTGATATGGTCGTCAGCCCACAGGTACATCGCGTCCCGGTCATGGATGGCCACGTGGCGGCGCTTTCGATCAAGCTGGCGCGCAAAGTGAGCATCGATGATGTCAACCGGGCGCTTGAGCAGTTTGCCGCGCCGGAAGGTGTCGCCGATCTGCCTGGCACGCCGGAGCGGCCGCTGATTTTGCGCAAAGAGTCCAATCGCCCACAGCCCCGCCGTGATCGGGACGCCGGGAATGGCATGTCGATCAGCGTGGGCCGCGTGCAGCCATGTACCGTCTTCGATGTGAAGCTGGTCTCGCTGGTTCACAACACACTGCGCGGCGCCGCCGGTGGCGCCATTCAGAACGCCGAGTGGCTGGTTGCATCGGGGTATCTGGGCGAGAAGCCGTTTGAACGTTAGACCGTTGGCACGTTAAAACATCGCTAGTATTGGGATGGTGTAACGTGCCAACGTGTAAACAAGGAGGTGGGGGATGGCAGAAATCGTCAACATGCCCAAGCTGGGCTTCGACATGCAGGAAGGCCAGCTCGTCAGGTGGCTCAAGAAGCCGGGCGATCCGGTGAAGGTCGGTGAGCCGCTGGCCGAGATTGAGTCAGACAAGGCCACGATTGAGGTCGAGGCTTACGTCGAAGGCACACTGCTGCAACACCTGGTCAATGAGAACGATTGGGTTCCGATCGGCGCGCCTATTGCCGTGATCGGCCAGGCCGGCGAGACGGTCGATCCGGCGGCGCTGGGTGTAGTACAGCCTGCTGCCGAAAAAGGGGCTGAAGCAGCCCCTTCGACGCCCCAACAGAAGCCGGCGTCTCCCGCTCCCGTCGCGGCCCCGAAAAGCGGCAATGGAGACGGGCTGCCGGATGGCGTCCGAGCCAGCCCACTGGCCCGAAAAATCGCCGATGAGCAAGGGGTGAGCCTGAGCCGGATTCGCGGCAGCGGGCCGGGTGGGCGGATCGTCAAGGCGGATGTCGAGGCCCACCAGGAAGGCTCGATGGGCGCGCCGGCGAAAACTGCCCCGGCTTACGCGCCTGTCCAGGCCGGCGCCGAGGACGAGACGATCCCGACCCCGCGCATCCGATCCCGCATCGCCGCGCGGATGATCGAGAGCAAGGCAACCGTGCCGCACTTCTACGTGACGACCGAGATCGACATGGGAGCGGCGCTCGATCTGCGCAAGGATCTGAACGCCCGCCGCGCCGATGATGACAGGCTCTCGGTCAACGACCTGATCGTCAAGGCGACGGCGCTGGCTGCGCGGGAGTTCCCTAACTTGAACTCGTCCTACAACGGCGATACCATCATCCGGCACGGACGGATCAACGTGGGGATTGCCGTGGCGCTCGACGAGGGGCTGATCAATGTCGTCAGCCGGGACGCCGATATTACCCCGCTGACGGTGATGGCCCGCAGCCACCGGGAGATGATCGCCCGCGCCCGCGAGGGCAAAGTCAAGCCGGAGGATGTGGAAGGCGAGACCTTTGCCGTCTCGAACCTGGGCGTGTACGATGTCGAGCACTTTGTTGCCATTATCAACCCACCCGCCGCGGCCATCCTGGCGATTGGCTCGGCGCGGCAGGTACCGATCGTCAAGGAGGATGGCACGCTGGGCGTCGGCCGGCGCATGAAAGCCACCATCAGCGCCGATCACCGCGTGACGGATGGCGCGGAGGCTGCCCGGTTCATGCAGCGGCTGAAGGAAATTTTGGAGGATCCGCTCAGGCTGTTGATGTAGCTGTTGCGACTTGTCACAGTTGCCAAAGGGCCACACTTGCATACAATGAGTGTGGCCCTTTGTTGTCTATATGATGATCCACTTGGAGGAAACCATGCGCGATTACGGATACCAGGACATTTCATTAGAAACGGCAGGTCTTCCCTGGTACAAGATCTGGTGGAAGGCCATTGTGCCGGAAGGCCAGGCCTATGAAATCATCGCCGCTGACCCGGGCGCCTCGGTCGGAAAAGCATGTCTTTGGGTATTTCTCACAAGCATGGTTTGTAACGGTATCATAATACTCTTGATGGGAGCATTGTTTGGTTTCATGGCATTGCCGGCAATCAGTGAGTTTGACAAAAGCACAATAGAAAATATTGGCTTGATATCAGTGACACTTGCATGTCTGCTCCCGATTGTTTTCGGATTGATGGGAGTGGTTATTTTGCTGTTGATGTCCGGCCTCAGTCACGCCATCGCCGGATTGCTCGGAGGAACAGGTACCTTCACGAAACTTGCCTATGCTTTTGGAGCGTACATGGCTCCACTCATGATTGTCAGTACGGCGATCACCTTTATTCCGGTCGCCAATTACATGGGCTTCCTCATTGGCATCTACGGACTCGTGCTGAACATCATGGCCGTCAAAGCTGTTCACCAACTCGACTGGGGCAGGTCGATTGCGTCCAGTGCAGTCATCTGGGTAGGTTTGATGGGGTGTATGGCTTGTGTGATTCTTGTTGTTCTGATCATAGCGGGCCCATCGATTGGAAACGTGTTTTCAGGCGCGATCGATTATCTTGCTACGCCAACACCGGCCTGGTGAATAGTTCGATAATCTTTGAGAAACAAAGGATTTTCGTTTCTCCGATCTGCATATCATCACCCTGTCCATCAGGCTCACATCATCCGCGTCAGAATCAAACAGGCGGGGCATTGCCCCGCCTTGATATCAATCTCCAGGCCGTCTTCTGCTCTTTCACCTCTTGTGCCCATCTCGAACCAATGCGAACAGCCTGCGTTCGGCGCAGATTGGATGTTATCCGTTTGTAGTAGCTGCCTGTTCAGAGAAAAGGGACTTGGGCTCTTTCTTTTCGCGCCCCCAGGGCGTGCCGATCAATGGCAGCAAGACGAAGTCTGCGCCAATGAGCCCCGCTACCTTCCATGCCAGGATCAGTCCAAACGCGATCACGATCAACATCGGATTGGTGCTGGCGGCGCCGGCCATCATAAAATTCCAATTCATAAAGGCACCAAAGATCGCTGCAATACCGGTAAACGCTCCTAAAATCAGGGCAACGCCGACCAGAAGCTCTCCAAAAGCGACCAGCTTGGCAAACCAGGTGTAAGACTGCGTGTCTAGCAGCATCTGAATGAAGCCGCGATACCAATCAAAGGTAATGGATGGGCGGCCCTGTTCCGGAATTGCAACAGCAGCTTGCCAGAACCCTCTCAACGCCTGTCCGCCATCCATCCAGGCCGGGTTGGTCACTTTGGTCAATGACGACGAGATCCATTGATACCCCAGCCAGATGCGCAGGGGAAGCCATAGCCAGGCTGCACGCGCGTCACCAAACAGGAAACGGACGATAGGAGGATCGTTGATGACTCTGTTTTTTTGAAGCGATTTTACCCGATTCATCGTGCCTTCCTTTCTTAATGAAACAATTAAGACCATCTAGGTCTATTTTAACTCGTTTTTTGCTCGATTTCCACCAGATTCATTTCATTTTTCTGCCGATTGGGTGTAAACTCTTGCGTGAATATCTGCAATAGTCACCAATGCCACCTGGAGTCCAAGTTATGTCGAAGCATCAACGAGAAGGTTTTGATCTGGATCGGTTCCTCATCCGTTGGATGATCAATGCCGCTGCCATCTGGGTAGCGATTCGCGTCGTCCCGGGCATCGTTCCGATGGAGAGCAGCTTTGAGGCCTATATCATCATCGCGCTGATCTTTGGGTTGGTGAATGCCGTCATCCGGCCTTTGGTTACGTTGCTGACCTGCCCGCTGATCATCCTGACGCTGGGCCTGGGCACCTTGCTCATCAACACAGCCATGTTCTGGCTGGCAGGCGAGATAGGCCAGAAATTAGGATACGGCTTCACCGTCGATGGGTTTTGGCCTGCTTTCTGGGGGGCTCTGGTTGTCAGCATCGTCAGCGCAGTGCTGAGTGGGTTGGTCGGCGGGCGCAGACATCAAGACGAAGCATAGCAAGACCGCGCGTTTGACGGAATCAGACCGGCGTGATATAAACTGGCAGAACATATTGATTGATAATGACTGAGATGGAGCCAAGTAAGTGGTTCACCACCCCTCCAGAGAGATGCCGGTTGGTGCGAGGCATTGGGTGCAATCCGCCGAATCCACTCCTGAGTACGTCGCTCTGAGGCAATGCAGAGCCGGTAATTCGCCCGTTACAGCGAGAATGAGGATAGCGATCTCCGGTTCGCTATCGAACTCAGGTGGCACCACGATCCCCCTCGTCCTGAATACGGGTGGGGATTTTTTGTTGTGATAGTAGCTTATTGTTTCAAGGAGAAACGCCATGTTAGACATCATCCTTATACGCAACGAGCCGGAGCGTGTCCGGCAGGCCATGCGCGATCTCAATGACGAGGACGCCCTGGTACGCATCGATCTGATTCTGGAGCTGGACGAAAAACGCCGCGCGCTGCTCGTCGACGTCGAGCGGATGCGGGCCGAGAAGAACGAAGCCAGCAAGCGGATTGGCATCAGCCGCGATCCCAAAGAGCGCGAAGTCAAAATCGGCGAGATGAAGAGCCTCAATGCCAGGCTCGACAAGTTGGAGGGCGAGCTGCGTGAGATCGAGCCCCATCTCAATGAAGAAGTGCTGTGGATCCCTAACATCCCGGCTGAGGGGGTGCCGGTCGGGGCAGACGAGAGTGCCAACATCACCGTGCGCCAGGTGGGCGATCTGCCGCAGTTCGATTTCGAGGCACTGCCGCATTGGGACATCGGCCCGATGCTGGACATTATCGACTTTGAGCGTGGGGCGAAGCTCTCCGGGTCGCGCTTTTACGTCCTGAAGGGGCTGGGCGCCCGGTTGCAGCGGGCGCTGATCACCTGGATGCTCGATGTGCACATCAACCAGCATGGCTACACCGAGATATACCCGCCTTTCATGGTGCGCAGCGAGTGCATGCTCGGCACGGGGAACCTGCCCAAGTTCGGCGAGAACCTCTACCACGACCATGAGGAGGATTTCTGGTGGGTGCCGACCGCCGAAGTGCCGGTTACCAACCTGCACCGCGATGAGATCATCGACGGGGAGCTGCTGCCGATTTACTACGTGGCCTATACGCCCTGCTTCCGCCGCGAGAAGATGAGCGCCGGACGCGACGTGCGCGGCATCAAGCGCGGTCACCAGTTCGACAAGGTGGAGATGGTCAAGATCGTCCAGGGCGATCCGGAGGTGTCGGAGCGTGAGCTGCTGGCGCTGCTCGATAACGCTGAAGACATCTGCCGCCAGCTTGGGCTGCCCTACCGCATCGTGCAGATGTGCACCGGCGACCTGAGCTTCGTGTCTGCCAAGAAGTTCGACGTGGAGATCTGGGCGGCGGGGTCGGGCGAGTGGCTGGAAGTCTCGTCGTGCTCGAACTTCCACGATTTCCAGGCTCGACGCATGAACATGCGCTACCGGCCGGAGAAGGGTGAGAAGACCCGCTATCCGCATACGCTGAACGGATCGGGCCTGGCGCTGCCGCGCGTGATGATCGGCATCCTGGAGAACTACCAGCAGGCTGACGGCTCGGTAGTCATTCCGGAGGTGCTGCGGCCGTATATGGGTGAGGTGGAGGTGATCAAGGCACCAGAGGCCTGAAACACGAAGGGACGAAGGGAAGAAGAATACGAAGAGGCGAGTCCATCACTGGACTCGCCTCTCTTCAGTTAAGTCTAAGGTATCCATTCAAATTGCCAATACCAGTGACTTTCGGATATTTCGATCCCCAGAGAGATAGGGATGAAATCGGGTGCCGAGGCTACATAGCCTATGCGATTGCTAATGAAGAATATGTGTCGGCTGTCTGGAGACCACATGACATATTCAGCACCTGTTGTTTCGGAGATCGCCGTGTCCACCTGAGTACGTGTACCATCGGGCCGGTCGATCCAGAGGCCTGAAGCTGGTGGGGAGGGATCATGTTCGAGAGACATGGCGTATTGGCTAGAGGTTCGAGCCCAGGCTCGATATTGCCCATCAGGTGAGGGATAAGGTACAGAGCAAGTAGGTGCATCAATCGGTATAATGTCACCCTCCTTCGTTATCTCATAAACCTGATCCTGGGCATCCCCACCGTAGAATTTGCTCTCTTCTGTCGACCAGTAGACCCAGGCAATATCAGATGAGAAAAATGAAAGCTCCCCATTGCGCAAGAAGTAGGCACCTGGCCCTTCCGGGGGAATCTCCTCATTCTCAATACCAATGCTCTCTGGGAATTCGTTGAAGGTGATCAACGCAATATTTCTTGTCAAATCATAGGCGACATCACTAAAGCACTTGCTTGGTAAGATACTGTGGATTTTTGTGCTATCCACGTTCAACGTACGGAGCTCGTACCCACACAGAATGCTGGGGCCAGTGTAGAGAAGCAAGGTATCGTAAGATAGCCAACCTTTGTAGTGGGCGCCCCGCCCAAAGTTCTTTGCTCTCTCAGTTCCATCCGCCCGCACAGCCCAGACAACACCGTCTTCTAGCCGGCTACCTGAGCCTTCGAACCAAGGGTTGGCAGTATGGAGGATGTACCTACCGTCAGGCGACCACAGAAGGTTCCAGGCATGCATAGAGCCATCTGTTAATCGGAGTATCTTGTTGGTGAAGGGGGTATATGTGTAGACATCCAAAGTTGGTCCATAAGTGGCCCCAGTGAAGGCAAGTTGTGTGCCATCAGGTGACCAAGCCAGATCAAGCGGCATATAATCAAGTTCAAGCTGATCCTCGTCGCTTCCAGTCCCTGAATCCAAGGCGGCGACTTGCTTATCGAGCCCTCCAGGGAATCTGAGGATATGTAACCAGTGTGACGATGACTGAGACGTACTCTCTGATGCAATGTACGCTATTTCTCGTGAGCCATTTGCTAGAGTTATGCGATTGACCTCAAAGCGACTGAGCTTTCTGTCTGGGATGCGGGTGAGTTGTGTGAGCCCAGTCCCATCAGGATTCATTGCCCATAGTTCGTCGTTTGCCAGGAACACCAACCACGGCCCATTCTCCGAGAGTGGCATGTCAGGTGTTGAACTTGGCGCGATGGTCGGCGTGAGAGAGGGGGAGGGTGTGCGAGATGGGGCCGGGGAGGTGGTGAGAGAGGCAGCTGGAATGGGTGTCTCGGTCACTTCGTTGGTGGGTTGTACTGTGGGGATGACGGCACAGCCGATCAGGGTGGCGGCGAGTAATGTCCAGATTGTGATGGATAAAGCATATTGGCGGGTGGTTTGTGTCATGCCGATTCTCCTTGCGTCCCAGGGTACCTCTCATGAGGTCATCTTAATCATACATAACGGCAAACAAGACCAAAAGGAGTCGAGGAAATGCATGTGCATGCATAACTTGTCAGGCGGTGGTAACACCCGCTATCGATTCCCGCTTTCGCGGGAATGAAAAGATTGACGAAGATATTGGGGACTGAAACCGGGTAGGTTGTACATCCGACTGATGGCCACATCTCAGCTATCTAACCGGCCATGCCTTTCGCTGTTGCCATCAATCCTCCCCATCTCCATAGGTAGCCTCCACAACCGCGGCTCTAGCATTCTCATCACCGTCCTTTCGCCATTCTATCCCTCTGTGTTGCAAAATCGCAGCCAACCCAAGTAGCGATAATGGATCATCGGCCAACAGCTCCACGTTTTCCTTTTTTGCACACCAAAGGCCAAGCTCAAACTCATCTTCTTCATCCGGGATGAGTGTGAGCTCAAATCCCTGCTCCTTCAGGACAATCAAGGCAGGGTTATGCGTGTTCGCGGCATCAACAAGCCGCAGTTGCTTTGGCATACAACATCCCTTAATCCATTGACAAACAGGCTTCGGCGGCCAGCCAGAACAGTTTCTCCCGCGTGGAGGCATCCCGATGCCACTCTCGCGAGTCCCACTTCGTCCCGCCGACATCATCACCGCCATAGAGTATCTGGCCGAAGATCACGTTCCGGAACTGCGCCACTGCAAAGAAAGCCGCTGCTTCCATCTCGACTGTGATGCAGTCTTCTTCTTTGCGTTGCCGGATTTTGGCGGGTGTTTCGCGGTAAAATGCATCGGTCGTCCAGGTTTTGCCGGTCATGTAGGGTATTTCATGAGCCCTCAGCACACGCTCAATGGCTGTTACACCTGTTACGTTGGCCAATACCTCACGACCCGGCGGCAAATAGTGATAAGATGTGCCCTCATCTCGCACCGCCGATGTGGGAACGATAACATGTCCTTGCGCGATCTCGCTTTGCAAGACACCCGCGCCGCCACAGGCGATGAATTTCCGGCAGCCGCGCGCGATAGTCTCTTCAAGTAACGCCGCGGCCAATGGCGCGCCAACGCCGGGATGGGTGACCACCAGGCAGCGTCCATCCACCTCGATCCGGTAAGCCGGATGTATCCCGATCTCCGATTGACCATTCCAGAGCAGCGTCAGCCGGCCATCGTCCCGAAGCTTATCGATAACCTCCCGGAAGAAACACAAGACACACCCTTCCGGAATGCCCTCGACAGGCCGGATCAGGCGGCCCGGCTCGATCAGCGCCTCGCGGGTGGGGTCGAATTCGAGGATGGGGTAATTGTCGTTCAATGACACACTCTTTTCCGATTTGATTTCGTGAATCGCGGCCAGGGCATCCGGTGTGCCAATGCGCCGGAGAGCTTTGGTCGCAGCGATGGGCACACAGTGGCTTGTGCTCACTTGCAACATCCTGGCCAGCGCCTGTACAGCCACCGGATCGCCTATCTTGCCCAGCGCCTTCACGATCACCAGCTGCGTCCCTTGATCGCTGTCCGCCTCACGCAGCGCGGCGATCAACTCCGGCACAGCCTCCGGTCTCCCGATGGCGCCCAGGGTGTAAGCGGCGGCCAATCGCAACTCGCGAACGGGATCGTCATGCAACATTGCGATAAGAGATGGTACAGCATCCGGCAGCCCTGAGATGTCTTCGTTCAACGCGCCATATTGACCCAATCCGGATGTAGCAGCCAGGCGCGCGTCGGGATCGTGAGATTGCAGACCGGCAATCAGGGCTTCGATTGCTGCCATGGCTCAGAATTGCTCGTGTAAATAGGGCTGCATCGGCGGGAACATACTGCGCATCATTGCCTTTGCCTCGTTCGATACTTTCCCCCACCCGCGGAACATAAAGTCATCCGGGTCGTGCGTGCCGTAAACCAACGCAGCCAGTGCCTGAATACCCAAATCACACTCGGCCTGGTCTGTCCGGCTCACCTGGAGATGACCGTCGATGCTCTCAAAGCGCCAGACGCCGTTATTCCAGGGACAGAGCGGATCGTCGATGCGCGCGGAAAAGCTGCCTGGCCCGATCGGCATCCCCTCTATTCCGGCAACGTCGATCACACGGCCCATGGGATAGAACCAGTCGGTTTCTTTCTGAAGGCGCATATCCGGCATCCACGTTTCCGGACGCTCGAAAGGCGGCAGCCATGTCTCGACCCGATTGGCCTGATCGGCATGGCGGGCAATCCATTCCAGCAGCAAGTATCGCCCCCGGCTGGTATGGTAGTAGAAGCGTGTAGCGCATAGGGTAAACTCGGTGGGCCGATCCCCCTTGATGGTATAGACCATCGCCCCGACTGTTTTCCCATCGACCCTGGCCAGAGCCAACCAGGAGTTGTATCGCTCAGCCCACCCTCGATCAGCCTGGTCAAATATCGCCATACCGTGAATACGCCGGCGCAGCTCACCCAGATAATCGAGAAAATACTCGAAGCCTTCACTGAACAGCAGCATCTCCACTTCACCGCCCAGGTCCTGCTTGAGCAACGGGAGCAGGGCCAACGGAGACAGTATCGCCTTGAGCGGCTGGGGAAAGGCGACATACCCCAATCGCTCATAGAACGACTCACGAAAGGGATAGAGACATGAAAGTGGCTGGCCACTCTCTCGAATAGCCACCACGAGCTGCGCCAGCACCTGGCGGGCATAGCCTTTGCGACGGGCCGAGGGATGCGTCATCACATTCCAGACACCACCGGCACCCACCATCTGGCCACGTACCTGTTGGGTCAGTGCTTTGTTAGCCGCCATAGCAACCGGGGCGCCGTCTTCAAAAAGGGCGATACAAGTCACCCCCTGGCGTTTCCTGGCCACCTCCAACCAATCATCCTTGTCTATGAGAGGGGGCGATGGGTGAAAGGCGTAGGCGGCCATTCCATGCATGATATCCAGCATTTCGTCACCGCTAATTTCGCGGATGGTTGTGTTGGGCACGATGAAATCCTTGTCTTGTATCGATGAGCTGTTAGCGTTCGCGGCGCAGGCGATCATACACTGCCCACGTTTCTTTTGCGGCGCGTTCCCAGGAGAACTCAGCGGCGCGCACCAGCCCTTTCTTCCGCAGCGCCTCGCGCAGGGCAACATCGTCCAGCAGCCGGCGCAGCACCCAGGCGATGATCTCAGCGTTCTCCGGATCGAAAGTCATGGCGGCATCCCCGGCGATCTCTCCCAGGCTCGACGTGGCGCTGCAGGCCACAGGCGCGCCGGAGGCCATCGCTTCCAGTACTGGCAGCCCGAAGCCCTCGTAAAGCGAAGGCATCACAGCGGCCTCCGCGCCCGCGTACAGCGCCGGGAGATCGTCATCAGGCACATAGCCGGGCAGGATCACAGTCTGTTGCTGTCCATGCTGCTCGATGGCTTCAAAGAATCCCTCATACAACCAGCCCTTAGCTCCAACCACGACCAGTGCCAAATCAGGATCGTCGCGGCGCAGGATCGCCAGTGCCTCGACCAGCCGCGCCAGGTTCTTGCGTGGCTCGATGGTGCCGACGGTGAGCAGGTATCGCTCCGGCAGGCTGTAGCGCGTCGATACATCACCAATCTGTTCCGGCGTCTGAGGTTTGAAATGCGGAGCAGCCGCCTCGTAAATCACGCTGATTTTCTCCGGCGGCACATGATACAGCTGCACCAGATCGTCTCTGGTGCACTCGCTGATAGCGATAATGTGGCCGGCCCGTTTGACATACAACGGCATGGCAGCGTTAAGATACCAATAGTTCAGCTTTTTATGATGCCGCGGGAATTTGTGGTAGATCAGATCATGAACGGTCAGCACCGTCGGCATGCGCCTGAGAGGAAGCAATAAGTGCTCGGTGGCGTGATAGAGCGCAGCGTTGCCTATCAATGGTTCGAAGCCCACCCCGGCAAGCTGCCCCAGCCAGACGGCCATCCGCCAGGGCTTGTAACCCAGGCGAATAGAGCGCAAGGGCACACCATCCGGCAAGGGCAAAACGTGATCGGAGGCCCCGGCGTTCGCGAAGAGCCGGATCGAGCCCGGTCGCGCCTGTTCTAACGCAGCAGACAGCGCCGCAGCGTAGCGCCCCAGCCCGGCCCGACCGTTGACAGCAGCGGAAACATCAACAACGATGCTCATGCCGCCAGTTTAACCCGAAAACACTTGAAGGCACAACAATAACTGGAGATTCGCTGTTATCGAGATTCGTGTCCTGTCACCATAAAGGGAAAGTATCTTCTTGAAAATACAACATAGTCGCCAAATGATGTGCTCAAGTGTCATTTCTGTGTCAGTAGGAGTCGTCGAGCGCGATAGATGGATTTCCGCTTTCGCGGGAACGACGAGGTTGGCGAAGGTATTGCCATGCCAGGGAAACTTAACTCGATCAGAACTAAAGTGCAAACACAAAGTATGGAGACTATGTCGAAAATACGGGGACTTTTCGGCAAGAGCAGCCGGATTTTCATCCATCGCAGGAACGATAAATATCGATACCGCTTGCATGGGTAAGATAGCCTGACCCACGATGTTAAAATCGAGTGAAAAGCTGTAGAATAGCCACAATCAGTCCTCAGGCACATGAACAAAACCCGTCTTTAACACCCACTAACATCGCTGACCAATCATTCAATCACACAATCACACAACGGGCTGCGCTTGGGCTCGACTCTTTCTATTTGAGTGCCAAGAGTCGCAATTGCATGTAATATTGCAGTAGCTTATCATCATCTTGATAGGAGTTTTTTGTGACAGACAATCAACTACGTTATCCGCGGGTTAACGTTCCACTGTATAAATTCATGAAGATTCTGATCCGGCTGCTGTCTTTTGTGCTGCTTAAAAAGATCACAGTTGAAGGCCTGGAGAATATCCCCTCACAGGGCGCATTTGTCCTGGTAACCAATCACCTCAGCTTTCTCGACTCACCGCTCTTATTTGCCGCGATTCCACGCATTATCTATTTCCTGGCCGGAGAGAGATACCAGCGTCACATCTTTACCCCTTTGATGCATGTCGCAGGGGCGATCTGGGTCCAACGCGGCGAAGTCGATCGGAATGCGCTGCGTCAGGCCGCAAACGTGCTGGAGGATGGTCACTGTCTGGCCATTGCCATCGAAGGGACACGCAGCCGGACAGGCGCCTTGAACCGAGGCAAGACTGGTGCCGCCTACATCGCCACCCGGAGTAATGCGCCGATTGTCCCGGTGGTTCTCTGGGGCACAGAACACATCGTCCCAACCTGGAAGCGCCTTCGCCGACCTGCCGCTCACCTGCGCATTGGGGAGATGGTAACCCTTCCACAAGGTCACGCCCGCTCCAAGGAATTGGAAGCCTATACAGATGACATGATGACAACGATGGCCAGCATGTTACCCGAAGAATACCGTGGCATATACAGCGATCATCCATTGCTTGTGCAAAAACTCGCGATTAAAGAAAACTGATGGTAAGGTTGCAGTGATATGAGGTGTGTGGTTAGGGGATAGGGCAAGCAAACAGGATGTACACGATCTGACATTCTGATTGGAAACACAAAGAATACACTTTATCGGAAATGACTGAGTTATGCATAGTGCGCCTGTTGCCGATAAGGCCTGATATCCTTTGCCCAAAATGGTGGTTGTTGACCAGGAAGATATCGCTATGAAATCCCCGCCAAAACCCTCGGCAACGATGTACCTTTTGTTGTACATTGCTGCTGCCATTCCAATGGGCTACGTGCTTTTTGCCATTCGCGGCGCCTTTAGCGTTCTGTTTTTGTTGAGCATTCCAATCCTCGTTGCTGCTGCCTTCTATCCGAGATACATCTATCTTTTGATGTTGGCGATTGCAGTTACCGGTCATGGCGTCTATCTCCTCTACAACACCAGCATGGGTGCGTCTATCAGCTTTGTTGTCAGCACCATTGCACTGGGTGCTGCCGGTGAGCTCATCCACCGGATCTTCTCAAAGCAAGTAAAAACCCAGGAAGCACTTGAGGAGAGCGAGGAGCGATTACGAGCACTCCTCAACAGTATCCCTGACATCGTATATACCCTCGATCACAAAGGCAATATCACCACACTCAACGGCCCTTCATTCGAATGGCTGGAATATGAAGCCGGCGATCTGATCGGCAAGCCTTTCTCGTCTATCGTCCACCCGGACGACAAAGACATCGTTGCCAATGCATCTAACGAAGCCACCAAAGGGTGCAAGGAGTTCATCCGAGGCTTACAATTTCGCATTATCGGGAAAGACGGCGCCGTATACTGGGTCGAGATGAATTCCTGTATTGGCTTTGACACCAGCGAGCACTCCTTACATGAACATGGTGTCTTGCGGGATATCACGCGCCGCAAGCGCATCGAAGAATCATTGACAGAGAGCCGGCGTGCCTTGTTGACCCTGATGAGTAATCTGCCAGGTGCCGCTTATCGCTGCCGAAACGACGAGAAGTGGACGCTCGAATTCATCAGCGAAGGTTGCCGCGATCTGACCGGCTACAGGCCCGAAGAGTTGATTGGCAACCGTGTTCACGCCTACGGTGAGTTGATCCATCCGGACGATCGTCGCCTTGTCTGGCAGGAAATACAGGGCGCCCTGCGAGAAAATCGACCATTTCAACTGACCCACCGCATGATCACCCGCGATGGAATCGAGAAATGGGTCTGGGTTAAAGGGCGCGAGATCGCCGCGCGCAATGAGACTACCATCCTGGAAGGTTTTATCATCGATATTACCGAGCAAAAACTGGCCGATGAAGAAACCAATCGCCTTAACGTTGAGCTGGCGCAGCGTAATATCCAGCTTTTGACCTTGTATGAGACGGGCCGCGTCCTTTCGTCTACCCTGGAGCTGAGCGAAATTTACCGTGTGCTGTACCAAAAGTTTGCCAGGCAGCTCTTGGGCGCGTCAAACTTTTTCGTGGCACTTTTCGATGAGACCTGCCAGACCATCACTTGTGATTTTGCTGTCATTGATGGCAAGGAGATCGTGCCAAACCAGCTACCGCCAATGCCGTTAGGCGAGGGTTTTAACAACGAAACAATCCAATCACGCCAATCTCTAGTGGTTGACTTGAAGCATGTCAGCAGTACCCCCAAAGTGGTACATCTTCAGACGTCTGATACCCTCAAGCCGTTATCAGCAATCTATGTTCCCATGCTCCATGGCGACAAAATTATCGGTGTGCTTAATCTGGAATCGTACGAGCGCCAGGCCTTCGACGACGCGGATATGACATTGCTGTCAACGCTAGCCGGCCAGGCGGCAGTTGCCATCGAAAACGCCCGCCTGGTCGAATCGGAGCGCAGACAATTGCAATTGGCCCAAAATTTGCAGGCTATCGGCTCTCTGCTGACGGCTCAGATGGGGCTGAACGAAGTCCTGGAGCGCATCTTCGACTGGCTGGCCGATGTCATCGTCTACGACAGTGTGTCCGTTCAACTGATGGGTAGGGATGGGAAGCTCTATCTCAAGGCCTGGCGAGGCTTCCCGAACATCGAACATGTCAAAGAAATTGCCGGTAAGATTTCATACCTGCCTTTCGAGAGGCGTTGGGGGCAAAACACCACCGTTGTTATTCCGGATACTGCACACGATGAGCGATGGGATCGATCCCTGGGCTCTGGTCGTGTCCGCTCATGGATCGGTGCGCCTTTATGGGTCAAAGGCCGCTTCATCGGTGTCTTGAATGTCGACAGCGACCAGCCCAACACCTATAACGATGAGATCGCCCACACAGCCGAAGCATTCGCCAACCAGGCAGCCATTGCCATCGAAAATGCGCGCCTGTTCACCGAAAGCGAGGAACGCAATCAACGTCTGGCGCTACTGAACCGGATCACGCGCACCGGCGCGGCCATCATCGATATCGATAAGCTCTCCCAAACCCTGGCCGATACCGCGGTGGGCATCATCGGCAGTGACCAATGCTACATCACCCTGTGGGATGCTAAAGACAGGAAGACCATTCCTTTTGCGGCATCCGGATCAATGCGCGACAGGTTTCGATCGCTGCACTGGGAGCCCAACAAACGAACATTGACGTCTGTTATTGTAGAAACAGGCCGCCCATTGGCGGTGAGAAAAGACCCGAACTCATCCGGAACTTCCTCAAGTCCCTTTCCCATAGAAGTGCCGGCTGCAACCTCTGTGCTGGGTGTCCCCTTACATGTAGAGGAGCAAGATTTGGGTGCCCTGTTGATCGCTTTCTCGGAAGATCGCCCACTGACAGGAGAGGAGATCCTGTGGGCTGAGCAAGCCGGCGAGTTGATTGCGCTGGCACTCTCGAAGGCGCTGGCATATGCCGAACTGGAAAGACGAGTCGCCGAACGCACAGTGGAACTGACCAGCGCCAATGAACGACTGTTGACGCTGACCAGGCTCAAGGACGAATTTGTCTCCAATGTCTCGCACGAGCTGAGAACGCCTATTGCCAGCATCAAGCTCTACTTGCGTCTTCTGACCCTACGTCCCGATAAGAAGTTAACCTACCTGGAGCGTCTGGACAGGGAGACCAACCGGCTGGAGCATATCATTGAAGACCTGCTCCAACTATCACGCATGGATCAAGGCAGGACACAACTTAACCTTGTCCCCACCGATTTCAACCGACTGGCGCGGCAGTTTGTTACCGATCGCGAACCCCTGGCCAGGGAACGCGGGCTGAAGCTGTTTTTTAAGGCCAATGCCGAACTGCCCATTGCGCAAGCCGATGAGATGTTATTCGGCCAGGCGCTAAGTGTTTTGCTGACCAACGCTCTCAACTATACGCCTGCCGGAGGCCGGATATCGATCAGCACGCGAACGCGACGGTTCGAGGGAAAGCAATGGGTAGGGTTGAGTGTCCGCGATACCGGCCCAGGTATTCACCCTGAAGATGCATCGCGCTTGTTCCAACGGTTCTTCCGGGGGAAGGTCGGGCGGGAATCCGGGATGCCGGGCACAGGATTAGGCCTGGCAATCGCTAAACAGATCGTCGAGTGGCACCATGGCCGGATCGAAATCACCAGCGCAAACCGGTCAGGTAAAGGTGCTGTTTTCACGATCTGGATCCCCATCGATGAGCCTTCGGTGGAATAACCTGTGAGCCGGTTGCCAGTAGCAACCATAATCAGATCTCGGCAGAGTGAAGTGCGGTGCGCCGGTATGGTCTTACTTTGATCGGTGAGATTGCCTTATATTTTTGAGCAGGTGTTCTGCGCCAAAGTAAAGCTTCAGAAAAGCACGCATTGCCGGATTGGGCATGTACAGATAATGGCTGATTGTGCATAAAGTTCTGAAACCGATGCGCCGATAAACATCGTGTCCCATCTCTGTCGAATGAAGGATGCCGACCTGGTATCCCCGGTCACGCGCCATCTGCAAGGCAGCAAACACCAGGGCAGTTGCAATGCCTTGTCTCCGCGCCTTGGGCAAGGTTCCCACGTTGTAGATACCCGCCACGCCCGCGCCCAGGTACACTGTGGAGCACCCAACCACATTGCCGTTCAGCATTCCAATGTAGTGATGCAGTGCTTCCTGTTCATCGAAACCAAACGTGGAGAGCGAATCACACAAGAGTGGAACAGCCTTTTTGGGCTCATCGAAACTAACCCCGAACGGAATGCCCCACTGTTTCATGTCATCAGGGCTGCTGACTCTTTTGATCGTCAATGAAGGATTGGAGGGAAGCTCCTTGTGCTTCAAATCATCCAGCACAATGGCCATACCAGGAGAATCATCGACATGTAGCAGGCCGCAGGCTTGCAGATGTGTGCCCAGGTTTTCAGGCTGGGTAGATGGGCCTGTCCACCAGACCATCGGTTTGTTCTGGGCTTTGAAGTTTGCCACGATCTCGCGGATCTGTGTGTCAAGACTATCAGGGGAAAGCCGGGCGTGAAAGACGCCATTGAATTCTATAAGGGGTAGATCGCTCATGAACCAGGTGGCATCCGGCCCGTCTCGATACATGGGGTTGGGCAGATAGCCGTAGAGCACCCGGAACATCTCGAACAGATTAGACTCGATGGCTGTGGTCAGATCTGCGTCGGAGAAATTGGTCAGAATGTCTGGCATCTATTGCTCCTGGTAGTATGCGACAATAGTGGTTGATGGTTGGAGTATGTCATATCCCTTACCGCTGACCTCGTTGATGCTCGGTCTTCCCCCTCTCTATGTATGGAGAGAGGGAAGAGGCATAGGCGGTAACTTAAGGGATTGATTGGGCATTACTGGTTGTGTCTGGTGATCAGTTTTTTGCTCGCCACAATTGGCTAACCACATCTTGGGTAGAGACTAAGAACTAACAGCTAACAGCTAATAGCTAATAGCTAACCGCCAACAGCTCACTATCATGCTTAAGTTACTGCCTATGGGGGCAGGGGGGTGAGGTGTTGACGTAAAAACAATCTATCTTGACCGACCACGTTATTTTTTGCGCTACCGCGATAAGGACTATGAGTGGTTAAGTTAATAAATTCTCGTTCCGTCGTACTCGCTTGACTACAAGTGATAATCGCCGGAGGCTTCCGGCTGATAGAGGATTGCTTTCACTTGCAATCGTCGGGTGCCGTCGGGCACCTTCCACTCGAATGTATCCCCGACCCGGTACCCTAACATGGCCGTTCCAATGGGAGCCAGGATAGAAATCTTAGATTGGGCTATATCTGCCTGGTCAGGGACCACGAGTGTATAGACCATATCCTCCTGAGTATCCATATCGACTAAATGTACCTGGGAGTTCAGCGTGATCACATCCGGCGGAATCTCCGTGGGCGCTACCACTTTGCCGCGAGATAGCTCGGCATCCAAGCTGTCCAGATATGCATTGCCACGAGGTGTTGCCCGCTTGGCTACTTCGATCAGGTCTCGCAATCGTTTCAAGTCGTATTCTGTGATGTAGATGACATGCTCACCCATAAAGTTGCCTCCTTTTGGTTCTGGTTGAGATCTTTCTCATATCATGGGGGATGACAGCTTTACCCATGCTTACACCGAATGGCTCGACGCAAATTACCACCTGGGATGTGATACAGGATCAATTCATACAATTGCCTGTTTGTGATACCAACAACTATAGCCTTGGGCAAACGAAAGGGCAACCGGCAAACGCATCCTTCCAACTGCTAAAAGACTAATCAAGACTTGCCTGATACTTGTAATAGGCCCACTCGGTGGTAATCGGTGTCAGGCCACTGACAACCATGACAATCTCTCCGGCATAACTGCTCAGGTCGATGGTTTCCTGTATCCAACCATCCGACTCTCCTGTGTAGCCCCATCCAAAAGGCAGATTGCGATTCGCCCCAGACCTCATCATCTCATTCTAGATTCGGCGCCAGCCACCGCTTTACTTCCGCCACATCCATCCCCTTGCGGCGGGCGTAGTCCTCAAGCTGGTCTTTGCCGATCTGCCCAACTCCGAAGTAGGCGGCCTGCGGATGCGCGAAGGTGTAACCGCTCACCGATGCGGCGGGCCACATGGCGAAGCTTTCGGTCAGGTGCCCGTCTTGCTAAGCACTTAATTGGTAAATTGCCGGCTTGTATCTCGGTTTTGGGATGGGTAACCCCTTATCTCGCATGACTGCAATACATGCATCCTTAGCAATCAGCACTTGCTCAAGAGCCTCTTGTGGTGTCGCGCCGTGAGCCGAGCACATCTCAAAATCCGGGATATCGGCGATGTAACACTCGTCTTCCTGACTGTAAAACACATTGATGTGATAGTCTTTCATTACGCTCCCTCATCATCTGATTGCTCATCTCTCAGAGTAAGCTCATACTTCTCCACGAGCCTTAGAAACTGCTTGATCTGGTAAGATTTGGCCTGTCCACCCTGATTGGGCTGGGCCGAAATTGTCTGAGGGACATTGGAATGTGAGAAAACCCTGTGGCTGCCTGTTATCCGTTCCAATGTAAAGCCAAATCCGAGAATAAGCGTGACGAAATCATCGAAGCGGATATTCTTCGAGCCGGCCAGAACCTTCTTGAGTAGCTTGCACGCTTTCATGATATTTGCATTATGCCACATTTCGTCCGCATATGATGCGCTGGCTACGAGTTCGGAACTTCCACTTTCTTCAACCTACTCCATAGCCTCAGGGGTGATATCTGACTTAGCCCAGCAAACTGCGCATCGCCCACTTCGATAACAATCCATTCACCAGTATTCAGCTGCCCGATATCAACAGTCATGTAGGGAACCTTCAATTGATACACCGCCTCCAAAGCCAGTGTGCAGATTGCCTCATTCTCATCTTGTGACAGGCAGGAAAGCTCGTCAGGATCATCCCAGTAGTATCCTATTTCGACCACTTCGCCACTGAGTAGGAAAACTCGGAATTCACGCCCAGCAGGAAATCCATTCCCCACATATCGGATGTACCTCAACGGGACCAGCTTGCGAACAATGACACGTCCGCGAGAACGGATATCTCTACGGAGCAAATCGTCGACGCGCCGAACAGCCTCTGCCTGATTTGCCGCAACGCAGACATCCCAGCCATCATGTTTGCGGGACTGGATCGTGCCTTTGATGAAGACAGGATATCCCAGCTCGTCTTGTATGCGAACGCAGTCATCCGACGATGTGAGAATCAATGAGTGAGGTGTTAGATTGCCAAGCAACGGGTAAAAACGATGGAACTCCATAGCACGAAGATGCTCTTCCGGCGTGTTGATTAGTCTGATGCGTTTTTTTAGAGCCGCTTCATAGATAGACTGGTATCGCTTTGGCTCAGGAATATAACCAATCCAAAAGGCAGCCTGCTCCAATTCGTGATGTGGTATATGCCACAGAGCATTTTCCGCCGTCTCGCAGACAGAGAAATCGGGTGGCATAGTGTACACCTGTACTCCAACCAGTCTGGCAGCTTCAGTCGAGCGATCAACGGCTAGCCTGCTGGCCGATGGTTTGAGTTGATTTGTGGCTTCGCTCAGGACAATCATACGAGGTAATTTCACCTCCAATGAGACAGAGGCAGATCGCGATTCGCCCCAGACATCATCATCTCATTCCAGATTCGGCGCCAGCCACCGCTTTACTTCCGCCACGTCCATCCCCTTGCGGCGGGCATAGTCTTCGAGCTGGTCCTTGCCGATCCGCCCAACGCCGAAGTAGGCGGCCTGCGGATGCGCGAAG
>JAFGLD010000148.1 GCA_016928235.1 Anaerolineae bacterium
GGAATGACATGACATTCCCGGACCGGCTTGTCATTCCCGCGCAGGCGGGAATCCACCGGTACACAGAGCATTTCCTCAAAGCATTCCAGATGCTGCCTTGGAGAAGCATGTTCTTTTGGATTGACGTAGCCCACAAATATCTCGCCTTTTGTCACAACTCAATGAACTATCCCTGATCGTATCTTCTCAATAACTTGGGGTAGTTCTTGGTTTTTTGACCGTCGACCTGCGATTTGCGCCTGAAAACTGATCACCAAGAATTAGCTTGAAGGTAACTATTCAGCGGTTAGCAGTAACCTAAAACTCATCACTCAAAACTGTCAAGCAGCCGGCACCAATAACTGCATAGTTACGCTTGAAGTTGTCCTCCCGGATGATTGAGAAGATACGCCGGGACCGTGATGATGAGGTCAAACGGCGCTCCTTACACACGCTATTGCTGCCATACTGCTGCCATACTGCTGCCATACTCCTACCATACTCCTGGTCTCGCCACCCTGTGTCCTGTCCCCTTCCGTCCATCCTGGGTATCTTCTCAATCATTCGAGGAATGTAACTATTCAGCGGTTAGTTGTTGGCTGTTAGCTGTAAACTGAAACTCGTCACTCAAACGACCGCAAGTCGTCCGTCACTCAAAACTGTCAAGCAGCCGGCGCCAATAACTGAATAGTTACCGAGGAACAATGTCTCTGTCACGACGTTGTTATGCATAAAAAGGTGTTGAATAACATGACTCTCCCCCTTTTTATTGAGAAGATACTGACGATCTTCCTGCAAATGTTATTCTGCCACCAATATCCTCCCCCAATGAGGCCAAACCTGATCGATGTGTGCTTCGCCTTGTTCTATCGGGAACGTCTCGCCAGAGTTGAGCACGTCAATCAGGCGGTTCGCCTGTGTTGGAATGGAGACATCGATTGAGGCAGGTTGATTGGCCGCATTCACTGCCACAACCATTGTTTGCTCGGTAGATTGCCTCATGAAAGCAAACTGCTGCGACGCACCGTGGAGCTGCCGGTAGCCACCATAGCGCAATGCCGAATTGTCTTTGCGGATCTGTGCCAGCCGGGCAATCGTTGGAGCCAGATCGGGCTGAGGACTGTTCTGCATTGCCTCGTGTAAGTCTAGATAGGGCCGCAGTGCCCACGAGCTACCGTTTTGTCGCTGCGCCTGGAGCCCCCACTCACTGCCATAGTAGATCGAAGGCACCCCGGGCATTGTCATCAGTAGAATATGGAGAGGGTATAAATGAGCCGGGTTTTGAACTGAACTGGCAACCCGGTCAACATCATGATTGTCCACGAAGGAATACAGAGGCAAGCCGTCATACAACCCCCTCTCTCCAAATTCACGATTGAGTGTATAAGCGATTTCAAAGTAATTTTGATCGACGTGGCTGGAGTACAACGACTTATACCCCTCGTAGTTGGTTACCGAGTCCAGCATGTCTGGGCCAACCCACTGCCGGTAATCCCCAAAGACCATCCCATCCCATCTGAGAAACGAAGGTGTAGAGTGCCAGCCCCAAATAAGACGCAACCGCGATCACCGTGAGCCGCCTGTCCTGCACAATGCCCACAGCCTCACCGATCAGCGCGAAGTAGAGGCCAAAGGTCAGACCAACATTATTGGATATGGCAATCAGCGCAAAGGCCAGCCCACCCTGCATAACCAGGTAGGGCAGGCTGAGCCGCGGGCGCACCGTCAGGTAAAAGCTGAACCAATGCAAGAAGATGTGGATGAGCATCAAGCCGGTAAAGGGAAACAGGACAGCAGGCACACGCAGCCCAGGTGTCATACAGAGCGCCTGAATGTACATCCCCACCAATACTGCTATCATAATCAGGTAGAAAGGTCACCCCTCTCCTAGTTGCTCGTATTGGTTAGAGGTAAGCGAGGAAAACATCTGCCCCAGTCTGCTGATAACTGATACCTGATGGCCTATGGCCGTTTTTTCATTCCTCATGTCTCTCCCTCATTGCCTGCATTGTAGTTCGATTCCCCATTGAGCACACCGTCCGCTCGGACATTGTACGAATGTACAGGTTGTCACCAGCCGGAGGTACGATGTTTGCCCCAACCGTCTCGGCTAAACTGAGGACAAAAGGGGTGTCCCATGCTCGAAGGCCCATCGCGGGGGATGGGAGAAACAGATTTTGCCCCGGCACTTGTCGCTGTTTGACTCACCCCTAAAACTAATCATCAAGATCTATTTTCAACGGAGAACCGATATGAGTGACACAAAACAACCAACCTTCTGGCCGATTGCCTTGCGTGCCATCGTGGTTCACACGATCACCTATGCTGTTGTGGGTATGCTGGCCTCTACATTATTCGATTACAGCGCCAGGTTCGCGGAACCCCCACTCAGCTATTTTATGCGCCAGCTCGATGACCCAATCGTCATAGCCGGCGTCTTGTTTCAGCCGCTCCGTGGTTTGCTCTTTGGTATCGTCTTCTACCTGCTCCGGGGGTGCCTGTTCCAAAAACAAAACGGCTGGCTGATCGCCTGGATCATGTTGGTGCTGATCGGGATATTTTCCACCTTTGGCCCGACGCCCGGATCGATTGAGGGATTCGTCTATACGATCATCCCACCGTTCACCCAGCTGGGCGGTCTGATCGAAGTTCTGACTCAGTCGCTGTTGCTCGCGGTGTTGACTGTCTATTGGGTCAGGCATTCACATCTTCGTCAACTCAATTGGGGTGCCGCCATTCTAATGATTGTCGTCTTGCTGCTCCCCATACTTGGATTGCTGGCAAGCCAAATCACTGTACCCTAAGCAACGAATCGACAAGTGGATGCAAAAGCCTCCCACAGGTTGGTAGCCTGCGGGAGGCTCCTGAAACTCGATGAGCAAGGTTTCAACATTGATGGGTGAACAGTGGTTAGTTTTCAGTGATCAGGTTAAAGCCACAAGCTAAAAATCACAGGGCACGAGAGTCACGTAACAGAAGCCGAGCCAAGGAATGGCCCAAGTTGACGCCTATGGTGGTTTATATTTTGTGTGGCGAACTGCTCGATCCTCAGGCACAATCCACTCACATGCCAACATAAGGAAATTTACCTCCTTCGGTTTCTTGGGTTGTGTGTTAGAATCACAGGCAGGATGGGAATAAATGACAAACCATAGGTGTCAACTTAAGCCCAATACCATCCTGTTCGCTATGGCCACCGTCATTCCCGCTTTCGCGGGAATCCACTTGACGCGCTATGGATTCCCGTTTTCACGGGAATGACACGCAGCTCGCGAGGCTGAAAGCGGATCATCGAGCAATACCAGGCTCTTAAGTTGACACTGATGAATGACAAACATTTGCCTGTTTGTCTTCCTTCCAAATGTCTGTCGTCAAGGACTTTGTATGCCTGATCCACTTACCGATAAACGTGTCGTTATCATGGGGTTGGCCCGCCAGGGCGTAGCTCTGGCCAAATGGTTGTGCAGCATTGGCGCACAGGTGGCCATAACCGATATGCGTACGGCCGAGCAACTCGTCGACCCCATCAAAGAACTTGATGGGTTACCCATCAGTTATGCATTGGGAGGACATCCTCCATATGTACTCAGTGGAGCCGATCTGATCTGTCTATCCGGCGGTGTCTCCCCCGATCAAGCTGTCATACAAGAGGCGGTCAAACTAGGGGTTGGCCTTAGCAATGATGCGCAGCTTTTCCTCGACCGCTGCCCTTGCGATGTGATCGGCATCACCGGTTCGGCGGGTAAGACCACAACAACCACGCTGATCGGCAAGATGTGCGAAAAAGCCAATCGTCTGACCTGGGTGGGAGGCAACATAGGCAATCCACTGATCACCGATCTGCCCTACATCAAGCCCACTGATATCGTGGTGATGGAGTTATCCAGCTTCCAGACCGAGATCATGACTACCAGCCCGCATGTTGCTGCTGTATTGAATGTCACGCCTAACCACCTCGATCGGCACAAGACGATGGATGCCTATATCGAGGCCAAGGCGCGTTTGCTCGACAACCAGGTAGTAGGCGATATAGCCGTGCTTGGTTATGACGATCCTACTGCTGCATCACTGGCATCGAGAGCACGCCATGAGCTGGCCTTCTTTAGCGGTCGGGTGCCGCCGGATGTGGGAGCCTGGTTGGTCGACGATCGATTGATGTGCCGACCACGCTTCGAAGCACCATTGGAGCCAGTGTGCACCACTGCTGAGATCAACCTGCGAGGCTATCACAACGTGCTCAACACGCTGGCTGCCTGCGCCATTGCTGGGGTGGCGGGCATCCCTATAGAGGCGATGAGCCAGGCCATTCTCGAATTCAAACCGGTGGCACATAGGCTGGAAGAGGTACGCCAGGTAGATAGCGTTACCTACATCAACGATTCAATAGCGACAACACCGGAGCGGGTCATTGCCGCGCTACAAGCTTATCCTGATCGCACGATTGTTCTATTGCTCGGTGGCCGTGATAAGAAGCTACCCTGGGACGATTTGTTGCGAATAGCGGTCCATCGCTGTCGTGCGATCATTACCTTCGGTGAGGCCGGACTGATGATTGCACAGAAGGTCGATCAGATCAGGCGGGCGATGGTCATCGATATGACCCTGGAACAAGCCGACAGCATGGAAGATGTGGTGCGGCTGGCTTCTGAGCTTGCCTACGAAGGGGACTTTGTGCTGCTGTCCCCCGGATGCACCAGCTACGATAAATATGCCGATTTTGAGGAGCGCGGCGAGCATTTCAGGGAGTTGGTGAGAAGGTTATAAGCCTGCTTGTCAAAGCAAATCGTCTGAACTGGCCCGCTTTTTCAATACGTGATTTCATCCTTCCGGCGTTTCCATCATACAATATAGGAAACGGCATCGTCGCGATATCCTACCCTATTGTGACCCAGATAAGGAGATAGCGTGGATGGATACTTTCACCAGAGATGACCTCAATGATTTGTTGAAGCATCACAGCACGACCTGTCTTTCTGTTTTTATGCCATTCTGGATGGACGCACAAGCTGCCTCGATCCAACTCCGGAACTTGCTGCGCGAGGCAGAGCAGGATTTACTGGCCCGTGGTATGCGAATCCCTGACACCAAGACATTTCTCAAACCAGTGGAAGATCTCTTGCCGGACAGCTCCTTCTGGCGTGTTCAGGGTATGGGGTTGGCGATCTTCCGAGCACCGGATTTCTTCCAAAGCTATCGTCTACAGCACGATTTTACCGAGCATGTCAGCATCGGCACGCGGTTTCACATCAAGCCACTCCTGCCTCTCATGAGTGGTGATGGTCGCTTCTATGTTTTGGCACTCAGCCAGAATGCTGTCCGGTTGATGAAAGGGACACGCCAGAACATTACGGAAATCGACATCAACCATATTCCCACCAGCCTGAACGAGGCCCTTAAGGAAGAAGTGATCGAAAAACAAGTCCAGTTTCGGAAGGGAACAGGCCGGTTGGGTTCAGGAGGACGTGGAGCTACATCCTCTCAAGGCTATGGAGGAGGCGCTGAAGAAGAAGACAAGGAGCGTATTCTGCGCTATTTTCGTCAGATCGATAAGGGGCTGCAAGAGATGCTCCGAAACGAGCGTATTCCCCTCGTACTGGCAGGAGTAGATTATCTACATCCGCTTTACCAGCAAGTCAACACCTATCCTCACCTGATCGAGGGCGGCGTAACCGGCAGCCCCGACGCGCTCAAGCCGGCCGAGCTTCATGAGCGTGCCTGGGCAAGTGTTCAGTCAATCTTTCTTCAAGAGCAGCAGAAAGCTATTGCTCACTATCAACAACTGGCCAATGCCGAGCGAGCCTCTGCCGATATTGCAGAGATCGTTCCGGCGGCATACTATGGTCGCATCGAAACACTCTTATTGGATTGCAGCAAAGCCCAATGGGGAAAATTTGATCCGGAAAGCGGTTCGGTGACCTTCCACCAATCGTCGCAGCATGGCAACGACGACCTGATAGACCTGGCGGCGGCGCACACCTTGCTCAATAGTGGAGACGTTTACGCGCTTGGAGCGGAGTCCATGCCCGGTCAGGTTGCGATGGCTGCCAACTTCCGATATTAAGCAATAGAAAGCATGTATGCACGCATCTAAATGGATTGATTGGTTTCAGCGATTACAAGCCATCGCTCATAATGGTCTAACATACGCTGAGAATCACTACGATATCGAACGTTATGAGAAAATTCGTGACCTGGCGATTGAGATGGCGTCAGCAAACACTGGCGCCACCCCTCGAAAAATTAACGATCTCTTTGCGTTAGAAAATGGCTACATTACGCCCAAGATCGACGTGCGTGGCGCGGTTTTCAAAGATCACACTATTTTGCTGGTCCGGGAGAAAGGCGATGGCTTATGGTCGCTGCCTGGCGGCTGGGCTGATGTGGGAGACGCGCCATCTGAGGCTGTCGAGCGCGAGATTTATGAAGAGTCAGGCTACAAAACGCATGCTGTCAAGCTAATAGCTGCCTACGATCGCAACCGGCATGAACACGATCCTTACCCTTTTCATGCCTACAAATTATTCTTTCTGTGTGAGTTGATCGGCGGAGAAGCCTGCGCATCCAATGAAACCATCGATGTTGGCTTCTTCGCCGAAAATGCGCTACCGCCACTGTCGACCACGCGGGTGACGACAAAGCAAATCGGCCGTATCTTTGAGCATCAGCGATGCCCCAATTTACCTACAGACTTTGACTGAAGAGACCCCCGTTATCGTCATCGAGATGCCGGATGGTAATGATTGGGTGCTTACTGACAGTAAACTTTATCGAAATAATTAAGCTACGCATAAAATAGGTATCTTCTCAATAATCCGGGGGAGCATAGGCGATAACTTAAGCTCAATACGCTGTTGGCTGTTAGCTTCTAGCTTTTAGTTCCTGGTTTTCAGGCTCTTTCCAATCGCCGTTAGCCAATCATGGCGAACAAAAAAACTGATCATCCGATGGCACAGACCGAAAACTTGATCATCGAGTAACAGCTAACAGCCAATAACTAGCCGCTAACCGCTGAATAGTTACGTCTAATAACAGTAAAATGACCAGTTATCGGCCTACTCCGAGCAACCAACCATAGATGAGCGTCTCCGAGATTGTGATTATCAGGTACGCAATCTTCGAAGTTTCCTAAGCCATCCAGTTTAATTCTGGAAGATTCTCGATTTTTCCGGTTTTCATGGCGAGTGACTTGACGTTCTGTATTGTTGTATCGTACAATGTTGTTAGTTCCCGTTAACGTTAACGGGAACGTTAACGAAGAGGCGTTCGTTTGCCTGTGGCCCAAGAAAAACGGAGAGTGATGGTGAGCAAGCGAAGAATCACCATTCGAGATGTGGCTGCTCTGGCCGAAGTCTCCAACCAGACTGTGTCACGTGTGCTGAATGATCGGCCTGATGTCGCCGAAGAAACTCGCCAGCGTGTATGGCAAGTCATTGAAGATCTGAACTATCAGCCCAGTGCTATTGCTCGAAGCCTGATCCACCAGCGAAGCTTTACACTAGGCATTGTCACGGCCGGATTAAAGTTCATCGGACCTTCCCAAACCCTTAACGGTATCACCAAACAGGCAGAAGAGGCAGGCTATACCCTTCTCCTCAAAGAGTTACCCGGTTTTCATACTGTCGATATCAATCCTATACTCAATATGCTTCTCTCACGGCAGGTAGAAGGAATTATCTGGGCGGTTCCGGAGATAGGAGATAACCGAGATTGGATTCAGGGGTTGCCGGAACTGGCTATTCCTATGATTTTTTTGGATATGCAGGCGCGGCCAGGAGTATCAGTTGTGACAATTGACAACTATTCGGGCGGGCGCCTGGCCACAGAGCATCTGCTTGCCCAGGGATATGTACATATTGGTCATCTTTCCGGCCCATTAGACTGGTGGGAAGCTCGTCAGCGACAGGCCGGCTGGCAAGACGCGCTACATGATGCAGGCTTGCAGGTATCAAATCGACAGTGGGTATCCGGCAACTGGTCGACAGCGAGCGGTGTACAGGAAATGGAGAGGCTGCTGGAAAATTATCCGGAGATGGATGCCGTATTCGTCGGCAACGATCAGATGGCCCTGGGGGCACTACAAGTATTCTGCCAGAGAGGTATTCGAGTGCCTGAGGATGTTGCAGTTGTCGGATTTGATGGAATCCCCGAGGCGGCCTACTATTGTCCGCCGATCACAACTGTATCACAGGATTTGCGAGAGTTAGGTTCCATCGCAGTACAAGAATTGCTTCAAGCCATCGAATCAGCTCGCCAGGATCACACTACTTATGAGCCAAAGCAGATAACCATTCGACCGGAGTTGGTTGTTCGCGAGAGCTCCGTAGCAGCAAGTGTGTAGTGTGCGAAAGCGGGCAGTAGAACAAATCCATTAGTCTGGTTTGGGGTAATAAACATTCCCCCAAACGAACTTTACATCGCCCAAACATATAGTCTCTCTGGCATCAACCAAAAGGATATTTACCCCATCACAATTCTTTTGGCTGCTCAGATTTATTTAGGAAGGAGGAGCACTATAGGAGGAATACATCGTAACGAATCTCAACCATGTTGAAACATGGTCGAAGCTTTTCCCCTGGGAATGGCTTCGAAACAATTCTTGCAATCAGAAGACAACATGCAAAGGAAACCAAGATGAGAATCCAAAAGATTTTGGCTACGTTCACCATCGCAGCATTACTTCTCTCGGCCTGCGCCACAGCCACAACGGCTCCTGAAACCTCTGCGGCCCCTGAGGCCGGAGCGAAGAAGACTTACGCCGACATGACGATGTGCTACCCTCAGCTCGGCGCCGAGAGTGACTGGCGCACTGCCAATACTGCCTCCTTCAAGGAGACTGCGGAAGAGTTGGGCTTCAAACTGATATTCTCTGATGCTCAACAGAAGCAAGAAAACCAGATCTCTGCCATGCGCGCCTGCATCCAACAGGGTGTGGATGTGATTGCTCTGCCCCCAGTGGTTGAGGACGGTTGGGATGCTGTCCTGACAGAGGCCAAGAATGCCGGTATCCCGGTCATTATTGTGGACCGCTCCGTCTCGGCAGATGAATCTCTGTATGCCTCCCACATTGGCTCCGACATGAAACTGGAAGGCGAACGCGCTGCTGAGGAGTTCAACAAGCAATTCCCCGATGGGGCTAAGATCCTTGAGTTGTCCGGCACGACGGGTTCCGGTGCTGCGGTCGGCCGCGCTGAAGGCTTCCGCGCCAAGCTCAATGAAAACATCGAGATCATCGATTCCCAGACGGGTAACTTCACCCGCGCGGAAGCTCTCCCGGTGATGCAGGCGTTCCTGAAGAAGTACGAGGCCGGCACTGATTTCCAGGGCATCTTCATTCACAATGACGACATGGGAATAGGCGCCATCGAAGCTCTGAAGGCGGCTGGCGTCAAGCCGGGCGATCTCTTTATCGTTTCCGTTGACGGCACTCGTGGTGGCTTCCAGGCAATGATCGACGGATGGTTCCAGGCTGATGTTGAATGCAATCCTCTGCTTGGCCCACAGGTCGCAGAAATGGCTCTGAAGCTCATCAATGGTGAGACCATTGACCGAGAAGTCCTCACCAACGAGACTGTCTACTATCCTGACCAGGCCGAAGAATTGTTGCCAACCCGTAAGTATTAGAATATGGCAGTCGCATGAGGTCTGTGTACCTCTGCGCAGAACGATCTAGTTGACAGGGAAGCGGCATAAAGCAAAATACCGCTTCCCTGTCGCAAAAGGCAGCGAACGCAATAGTGCCGACAGAGATGTATCTTCCTTGACAGGCATTCCGGCCATAGTAGAATTGCATTGTCGAGGACATAAATCTGAAGGATGAGCCTGTTCATCTCGGAAGTGTCGGTTGGGAAAGAAAAAGCGTCGAAAGAAGTACTTCGAATGAGCGATTGTGTTGCAGTAGTGGGTGACCGCAAAAAGGTCATCAATTGTTCTATAGCCTGTTTTTCGCACTTTAATTCCGTTTAAAAAGGCTGTTTTCACGAGCCGCCGGAGTGAGTTTATAGTTAACAGTTTATAGTTCATAGTTCTCTACTACTCTATATTGCATTTTCTGGAACGCTCTAATACGCCAACATCTCGCTCTGCAAA
>JAFGLD010000149.1 GCA_016928235.1 Anaerolineae bacterium
GGGTAGATGACCCTACGAAATGATGTTTCGTCACGTCATGCTTGCCGGATGCCACTTGTGATGAGTATGAATAGGACTTGTGTGACAATAGGTTTGCTCGAAATCCTGAAAGCGGCACCGGAGCGCCAACTTTAAGCCACACATCCTACTCATCTCTTATCGACAGAAACCTTCTACCGACGCCAATTCCAGTATATGGATGGTGGTGCTCATTGTCAATCGAGTTCGGATAAAAGGATTACACGGATCAACCATGTCTATCAATGGGGACTTCTGATGATGTTTTCAGACAGTTTCGACGATCTAATCTTACTCTCCCTCACGTATTGGTCATCATGACTTTGTACAACGGCCTGACGATGATCTGGTTGCTCCGATACAGTTCCTGATCACCATGGTAAGATTGAAGCATGAAGACTCTCACTCACTCGAAAGACTTCCAGCTAGGTGCATTGGTTTTGTCCGTTAAGTTAATTGTATAGCTTTATGCTGGTTTGGCTTCTGGCTATTTCCGGGCATATTAGGTGCAGGCATGTCGACGGCGCCAACCAACCAGGACCTTGAAGCCTTTATATGGGTTGCTTCCTGTATCCCGGTTACGTTGAACATGATCCTGTTTGCCGTGGGAATTGCACTTCGCCAGTTGCTCTTTCTGGCCGGTTGTCTTTTCGGATTGCTGATTACGCTGTTAACCGCCGGATGCCTGGTGGGGGCCTGGCTCAACATGGAATAAGAAGGATTATGGGGTGGATGCACCTGCCGTCAGACTCTTCCGGAAATCCACAAAACGATATCCAATTCCTCGCTCGGTCAGGATATACTTAGGCTTGGTCGGATCTTCCTCGATCTTTTCGCGTAGATAGTTGACATAGAGACGCACATAGTGTGTCTCGTCTCGGTATTCGTAACCCCACACCTTGGCCAGTAATTGCTCGTGCGGAACCGTCCAGCCAACATTCTCGATAAGGTGGTAGAGCAGGCGATATTCTGTGGGTCGAAGCTTGATCGGCTGTCCCTGAACTATCACTTCGCGTTGATTGAAATCGATGCTGAGCCGATCATCGATCTTGAGAATGGCCAGGCCGTGCTCAGCAGTGCTTTGCAAACGCCGTAAAACCGCCTTGACCCTGCTTACCAATTCACGCGCGCCAAATGGCTTGGTCACATAATCATCGGCGCCCAGCTCGAGCCCGTGCACTTTGTCTTCTTCTTCACCCTTAGCGGTCAGTATGATAACCGGTATGTTCGAAAACTCTCGCAACATACCTAATGTTGCAAAACCATCAAGCTGGGGCATCATAACATCAAGGATAATCAGGTCAGGTATGTGTTTCCTGACCATATCCAGTGCCTCGACACCATTCCTGGCTTCCAGTACGATAAAGCCTTCGAGTTGCAAATTCATGCGGATAAAATCAATCATGCGCGCCTCGTCATCAACGACGAGAACGCGCATGCCTGTGTACGAACGTTCAGCCATCTGTGCCCCCATAAACTTACTCGCGGACGAAGGTCGGTACGTCTTCTTCTTGGTCGCTGGGCAAAATCTGGATGAAGTTGACGCGATGGACCGGGAACATGAGTTGATTGACTTCGCGAAGTACGTAAGATACTTCTTTCTGATCCCGGCGGCGAGGGTTGGTGCCGATAATCCACTGGTCAGTGGTAGACGGCAACTCATCAACATCCAGAACAACCGGATCATCACCTGAGATATGAACCTGAATTTGAAATGTCATCTAGATCCCTCTACACAACCCTGGTGAACTATTGTTTGAAATAAATGTGAAGCACCAGCTTGCCTAGACGGATTTCATCACCGTCTCGTAACAAGCGTGGCTGGTGCGCCGCCAGACGCTGGCCATTGAGATATGTCCCATTGGCACTATCAAGGTCGACAAGCGACAGTACATCATCTCCCCGCCGCAATGCGGCATGGACGCGAGAAACTCCTCTTTCTAATGCGCCATAGGGAGTCAAATCAAGGTCCGGCGCAATACCACTCGCTGAATCCTGCCGACCAATTAAGAATTCATCGCTAGGGCGCACCGTGAGCGGATCAGGCGCATCACGAATGTGGATAATGACTTGATTCATTTGTTGAAAGGTAGCAGTCCCCCAACCTGACTTAACGCTGAACTCATTTGAGCCTTCTTCGAGTTTACGCGTCGACACCTCCCCTTGGGAATCGCCCCACAAACTCAGCCCACATTCTTCGCAAAACAAGGCACCTTCCATCATCTCCGACTGACAATATGGACACTTAACCATCTTGCTCTCCAGATATTGGCAACAATGCTCGGGTGCCATATTTCAACCGTTTGACACCCTCTTTGGATAGAACACGAGTATTTGTAACACGCTCTGCCTCACTCAGGGCTGCCTGTCCCAGATCGTCTTGCCCGGCCTCGAACAAGCGTGTTGCGAGAAATTCTAAACTTCGGGTAGCCTGACCAATATCACCATTCTCGATAGCATCTCGTGCTCGATCTTGCAATCGATATAGCATAAGCTTGCTGAGAGCATCCAATAACTCCGGCGGCGGATTCTCTTCGCTTTCATGATCGCCGATCTCAACAGATAAATCCTGGGTGGCACGCTCAAGATGTTGATTAGTTCCCAGAACCTCTCCGCTCAAGTCTAACCGTCCAACAAAGAAATTGCCACGTTCCGCGCCATCCGTCAGAACATGAAATTGTAACAACAAGCTTGTTGCCGCCAACCCATCGATGACCCCCAGCAAAATAGGTTGCGGATCAGTCGGTAACGTCATGGCATCAGGCGTGAGCCGTGTAATCGAATTAAGCTGAACGTCAGAAGCCGGAGTGGCAACCAACCGCGAACGCTCCGCATAGGCTGTCGCCAGACTACGAATCCGCTCGTGCAGAAAATGTGCCACTGTGTCGGGACTGTTGATATATACCGACGAACCTCCAGTTTGAGATGCCAGAGAGTCCAGAAATCGGTCGTTCCAATCTTCCCCGATCCCCATTCCACTGATGCCAATGCCATTATCACGCGCTTTGGTTGCCATCTTGATACACTCGGCTTCGTCTCCATAGGTACGGCCATCGGTAATGAGTATCAAATGGTTCACATACTCCGACGAACGAAATCGCTCGATCTGTATCAACCCCTGGCGCAATCCTGCTAGAATGGCCGTTGCGCCATCAGCACGAATAGCGCTAATCATCGTCTTGGCGTTACGCGGATCGCTTAAACGCTGCGCTGGAACAATGACCTCTGCATCGTCACTAAAGGCAACCATCGAGATAATATCAGTAGGCTTGCACTCATCGATAATACGATATGCAGCATTTTTAAGATGCTGCATACGCACACCGGACATAGATTTACTGCGATCGATGACCAGGCATAAATTGAGCGGCGCATCCGTTTTGAGCGTCATCGTTTCCAGCCTGGGCTGAATTTTTGCCAGCACGTATAACAATTGTGGCTCGCGCAACGATCTCAAAGACTGCCTGCTGTAACGGACATCGATGTGCAAATGGGACAGGCTGTCCACGCGGTCTCGCCGTACCTGGTCATACTCGCTACGACGCCGCTGATCAGACAATACTTCGTAAGCTGTGTTAATATCCTGAAAAAGCAGGTTGGCTCCCGGAGCCTTGTTAACATCAGGATGGAAGCGCTTGGCGGCAATTCGGTATGCCTGGCGCAGGTCGTCCTCGCTTGCGGTAGGCAACACACCAAGTATAGCGTAGTAATTCCACGAAAAATCCATAAGTCTGGTTTTGCCTTATCTCATATTAAGCTTGCCCAAATGAACCGTAAGCTCAATCGGGCATCTGAACCAACACAACGGTAATGTTGTCAGGCCCATTGTCGGCATTCGCTGCTGCGATCAATTCGTCGCATGCTTCTTGAGGATCTGGGTACCTGGCTACGATCTCGCTAATCTTCTCATCCCCAATTACCCCCCAGAGGCCATCGCTGCACAACAGCAGGCGAGAAGACGGAGGCAAACGACGTGTCGCAGCATCGACCTCCAGCAGATCGCTTTGTCCAATGGCTCGATATAGAACATTGCGCTGAGGATGGACGTCGGCTTCCTGAGCAGTTAGCTGACCTAACTCTTGCAACCGGCGTACCAGTAAATGATCACGTGTGATCAACTCAAGGTTGCCGTCGACAATTAAATAAGCTCGGCTATCCCCTACATGCGCGATATATGCCAGATCGTCACGGACAACAGCACAGGTTGCTGTTGTTCCCCCTCCAGGCACCTCCAACTGAACCGCAGTATTAGCAGCGGACATGGCTTCCGCTAATACCTCCGGAATCGTTTTCTGATCGGCGCTGTTCATGTCACGTTCTTCGAGTTGTGGTATCACAATCTCTCTGATAACGGCCTGTGCCACCGTGCGCACAGTAATAGAACTAGCAAACTCACCGTTCTGATGCCCTCCCATCCCGTCGGCGACCATAAAAATACCGATGGGAGGCGGGTCGCCGGTTACTTCTGTGTTTGAGATCAGGGATAAAGCAGCATCTTCATTGTTGCCGCGTCCGCCAATATCGCTGGCTGTACCAAATTTAACTCGCCGATTTGGGCTACTGTAGGGTTTCGGCGGCGTGAGTCGACGAGTATGAACCACGGGTAGCTCCGGTTGCGCCAAAGGCTGAGTCTCTTTGATCGAATCAGGTTCTATCTCCTCAGGTGCAGGAGGGGGAGAGGAATGTGGTGTCTCCGAAGACTGTAAACCGAACAAACGACGAATGAAATCCATGTTGTTTTACCTTACTTAAAAGCAATTATGCTTGTAATGCATAGAGGTTACGATCATCAGACCCAATGTACACAACATCATTTACTACACAAGGTGACGAGAGAATGGAACCCTGGCTCTGGAAACGCCACAACAGATCGCCGGTTTTTGTGTGTAGAGCATAAACTGCCCCATCCGCCGCGCCGATATATACTGCCTCATGATAGATAGCTGGTGAAGAAGTAACCGGACGTCCAACTTCATACTTCCATACATCTCGCCCGCTCAAAGCGTCCACTGCATAGATAAGGCCGTCTGCTGAACCAAAGAAAATCTTGCCGTCGGCAAAAACAGGAGACGAGATCACTGCCCCTCGCGTCCGATAACGCCAGATAGGATAGCCTTGCTCAATATCCAGTGCGTACAGATACCAGTCATCACTACCGACATAGACGATCCGTTCTGTGACCAGAGGCGTACTCATAATCCGCCGTCTGGTCTGGAAACGCCACTTCATCTCACCTGACAGCTCAAGACACACAAATTCTCCTCCGTCACTGCCGAAAAAGATGCAATCACCCTCGACGGATGGAGATGATCGAATAGGCACCATGAGACTATAAACCCATGCTTCACGCGCACTGGACATCGTCGATTTCAGCGCATAGAGCTTACCGTCATCAGAGCCAAAATAGAGCGTGCCAACTGATACTGCCGGCTTGGTGAAAATCTTTCCCTCTGTTTTGTGACTCCATCTGCGCCGTCCCATCCGCGCATCGATGGCATACATGCGTTGGTCAGAGGAACCGATATAAACTGTACCATTGTTGTAGATAGGAGAAGCACCAATGCCACCCTCTGTCGCGAACTTCCAGCGCAGGCTTCCATCCTTAACATCTAGAGCCCATAAGTTGTTGTCATATGAACCGACATAAACCGTGTCGTCGACAACGATAGGAGTCGACCTAATAGCATCTTCGGAAAGAAAAGCCCATATTGGCGTAGTGCTGCTAAGTGGCGTGCCGGTCGATGGGTCTGCCGGCGCGCGCGTACTCGAAGATGCAGGGGGAGGGGGCGAAACAACAGGGGTAGAGACAGGTGCCGCATTGGTTGCCGCGCGTGGGGCATCAGCGACCACCGTGGGTGTTGTCCCTGATGCTTCCAATGACTGCTTCATTGCATCGGCGCTTGCATAACGCTGCTCCGGATCATAACTCAGAGAACGCATGACAACTGCCGCGAACGCCTCCGGCACATTGGAGTTGTATTCCCTGATAGCTCTCTGATCAAAAGAAAAAGGTGGTTCGAGACGTGGATCGCGCTTGGTTAACATATGGTGGAGCGTAGCACCCAGGGCATAGATGTCTGCCGCTGGTGAAGCGATTCCCTTGTACTGCTCCGGTGGTGAATACCCCTCTGTCCCGATCATCGTTCCTGCCTGACCAACCTGGAACATCTTGGCAATGCCAAAGTCGATTAATCTGACCCGGCGATGGTGATCGATCATCACATTGCTGGGCTTCATATCACGAAAGACGATGGGCTCCGGTTGATGATTGTGCAGGTAAGCAAGCACCTCGCAGATTTCAATGCCCCAGATCCGTATTTGATCAGTAGGCAAGAACCCTTCAGTACTGTTGAGTAACGCTTCCAGATCCCGTCCCTGGATGAACTCCAACACCAGGTACGCTCTGTCGCCAAAGCTAAAGTAGTCGTAAATCTGAGGAATAGCGGGGTGATTCAGAGTGGCCAGGATTTCGGCTTCCCGCTCGAAGTTGCGAATAGTCTGCTCTCGCAGCTTCTGATCCTGCGCCATGTTAATCATCTCTTTAACTGCGCATAGTCTGGTCACATTCGGGAAGTGGAGATCGCGTGCCTGGTAAACAGCTCCCATGCCACCAAGTCCAATGATACCCAGAATACGATAGCGACTTTGTAAGACCTGCCCAGGTTGTAGGGTTCCATCCGGGACCGAAAGGGCACCCTGGCTGCCTTCTATGTGTCTTGTATCACTTGGTTGCCCCATAATTTTATCCTATTCTTTTAACAAACATGACCACTAACGATAGACATTTTGAGTACAATAGCCGCACTATAACCTGAGCAGAGTATAGGACTTCCCTGATGTGTGGTCAAGCCATCAGCCTCGTCAATTGTTTCATTATAGTTTTGATGCCATGTTCATGCAATGGAGATGCTTTTAGTAGCGCACGTAATCCACAGCCGTATTATCATCGTCGTCGAATGCGCCAATGTAGCGAGCCGTTGTCTTGGGATCGGAGTGGCCTAACATGGCCTGTACCAGCAGCAAATTGCCGCTGTTATTAAAGGCGTTCCGGGCACAGGTGCGGCGCAGATCGTGAGCAGACAGCTGATTTTCTCCGTAACGCGGCGCAAGCTCGGCTTTGAAACCATATTCGGCAACTAACCGTCCTATTACCGAGGCGTTAATGGGCCGAGAGGTGACACGATCTGCTTTGTTGACACTAAAAAACAAGGCACTCTCATCCTGATGCCATTGCAAACCGGCTGCATCTAGCCAGGAGCTCAGGCTCTTATACAGCGTATCATGCACTTTCAACCGCCGCGTTTTAAGTCCTTTGCCGGTCAGCATAATCCACCAACGCCCATTGTCTTGTTGGAAATTACCCAGGCGCAAATTGACAACTTCTTCTCTGCGCAGACCCAGGAAGAGCATCGTATCAAGGATGGCAAGATCACGCTTGCCTTTGCGGTTTCGCGTGTCAACCGCGTCGCGAAGAAGACGTACTTCAGCAGGTGAAAGTCTTCGGCCGACAGGCTTAACGTCCCGCTTGTTACGGGCCCGATAAGGCTGTATTCGCATCGTCGCGGCCTGCTCGGAAGTCAGAACATTGTCTCGATAAGCTACACTCAAGAAGGTGCGAACCGCGTACAGACGAGTCGCTACTGTATTTGTCCCATCGCCTTCGATGTGTCGCCAGCTTGCAAAGCCATCCAGGAGGCTGGCATCAACCAACCGCAGCACGGCTGCCGCCGGTCGGAATGTCCAGATTGCGCGCCTGCCCTCCAGGTTGGTTTCTGCGAAGGGACGCCACATCTCCGCCAGGTCGGGAGGCAGCAAATCACCACGGTCTGCATCGAGGTATTGGAGGAAAAGCCCGATGGCGGTCTGGTAGGCTCGGGCTGTATTATGGCTGCCACGGGCGGCAGCCCTGAGCGTTGCCTCTACCAATTCGGCAATAGGGCGGCGGAGAACAGCTTCCGGCGAGGCCGAAGACAGATGAGCCAACGCATCAATAGAAACCAGGTCGGTCAATGAGGTGTCCAGGGTTATATCTTGTATCAGTAGAACTTAAGATGTAGCAATACTCTCGCCACTTGACCTGCTCACGATCATTATAGCCGATTTTGAGGGAGAGGCTATGCTTGTCGATGACATATTGCAGCCAGGAGATGGCATTCGCGAGGACTGAATTATGCGTAAAACATAAGGGATAAATGAAGGGGCATTATGGTAGGCTTACAGGATGATTACAGTTGCCCTTTGAACAATCTACCACTCCCACACAGTTGAAATACACCCGAAAAGTGGAAGCCGGGTTGGGCATTGTCAGGCTTTGGTCAGAAGAGGATATCAACCAAACAGTTGATATCCATTCATCCGTTCGCATTATTATAAAATCAACTCTTCTCGCCCACGAAATCCAACCTTTCAGTGGTTCATTTTTCCTCGAACATCCAGCATACTGTATCCAGAGTACTGTTCATGGAGGAAACAGATATGGAAACGGTATGTCAGATCGAACACCTATGCAAGGCCTACGGTTCAACCATAGCCGTGAATGACATCTCGTTGGATGTACAACGGGGCGAGATTTTCGGCATTGTTGGACCGAATGGCGCAGGAAAAACGACGATGGTTGAATGCGTAATGGGCCTGCGCCGACCGGACACCGGCACAATGCGTGTATTGGGTCTCGACCCGCACAGGCAAGGCTACGAACTACGTCAGCGGATCGGCATTCAGCTTCAACAAGCAGCGATCCCTGATCGCATCAAGGTGTGGGAAGCAATCGACCTGTTTGCCGCGTTTTACCAACACCCGGCAGACTGGAACAAACTTCTGGAACAATGGGGGTTGGCGGACAAACGCAAGGCATCCTTTGCCAGCCTGTCCGGCGGCCAACGTCAGCGTTTGTTTATTGCGCTGGCATTGATCAACAACCCGGAGCTTGTCATCCTTGACGAGCTAACCACCGGGCTTGACCCACAGGCGCGTCGAGCCACCTGGGATCTGGTGCGCGCTATCCGCGAACGAGGGACTACGGTTGTTTTGGTCACCCATTTCATGGATGAGGCTGAACGGTTGTGTGATCGGGTAGCGATCATCGACCAGGGGCAGATTGTGGCGCTCGATACCCCTCACCAGTTGGTTGGAAAGTTGGCTATGGGGACACGAGTCCGGTTCACGCCGGGAAACGGGTTCGACCCGGTATCGCTGAAAGACACGCAGGGCGTTACGAGTGTCAGCCGTGAGGGAAGCGAAGTCATCGTTTCCGGCAGTGGACCACTGATGGCTCACGTGGCGGCGGCACTGGCCGATCACAACCTTGCCCCTTCCGACCTGCGCACCGAGCAGGCCACGCTCGAAGATGTTTTCCTGGCCCTGACAGGCCGCCAGATTCGCGATTAGGAGAGTGATACCATGCGTGCCCTATTCAAAATGACCTGGGTTGAGTTTAAGCTGTTCTTGCGTGAGCCGATCGGGGCGTTCTTCACCCTGATCTTCCCATTAATGTTGCTGTTCATATTCGGCAGCATATTTGGTAATGAGCCAAGCGAGCTCATGGGCGGTCTCGGCTCAGTAGATGTCTCGACGCCTGCCTACATCGCCATGATCATCGGCACAGTGGGTTTGATGAGTGGCCCGATCTCACTGGTAGTCTACCGCGAGCAGGGCATCCTGCGGCGATTCCGCGCCGCGCCGCTGCGCCCGGTGACGATCATCGGCGCACAGGTTATCATCTATTTTTTGATGACCCTATTGGGGGTAGTTTTGCTGGTAGTCGCCGCCCACTTGGTCTACCATGTCCGGTTACCGGAAGCGCCACTGGCGGTATTTGCTGCCTTCTGTTTGAGCCTGGCAAGCTTCCTGGCAGCCGGGTTTGTGCTGGCATCTTTGATGCCCACTGCACGGACCACACAAGTCGTAGCAATGGCCATCTTTTACCCGATGCTGTTCTTGAGCGGCGCAGCCGGGCCGCGCCAGATCATGCCGGAGACGGTTCAAAAAGTCTCGGAGTTCCTGCCGCTGACCCATGTCAACATCCTGATCGGCGATCTGTGGTTCGGTGAGGGTTGGAGCCTGGTCTCGGTAGCCGTGCTGGTCGGAATGCTGGTGATAGGCGGAACTGTCGCCTCGCGAACGTTTCGATGGGAGTGAGACAAGGGTGCTCGTTTTTTGGCTGTTGGCGATCCGCAGCCGGAAGATCGCGGGTCACATCCGGCGGGATTGCAAAAAACTTCATTATCGAGTATCAAAGCATTTCGGGAAGATTGCACTGAGAAGCGCAAGGGGATAGCGAAAACGGTCCCCTTGCCAAACTCGACTTATTCGTGTCGTTGAAACGTAAACTGAAATGATTAACCACAACTCTGATGTCCATCCGCGTCGCCTCAATTTCTCTCACTGGTTGTGGGTCTGGCATATATTGATGTACATTGGACTGGGCATCTCGGTCTATTATGGCCTTGTTCTGAGACCCCATCTCGGCCTCGATCGCCTACAGATCCTGATCTTCTCACTGTTGTTGGCAGTCTGGTATGCAATTTACATCATACTCAATCATGCGTTTTTCGAGCGCAAATCGCCACTTCTGCTGGTGTACTTCGCTGTTGGTTGGTTTATCTGGTTTCGGCTGGCCCAACTCGAAATCATGTACTTGCTGCTCCTGGTAGGTCTTTACCCGCAAATTTACAGTCTACCGTCACTACGCTGGAAGATCATCGGCGGGGTGGTTCTGACGGCTCTGGCGACCCGGCTTCAGATCGTCGAAGTGGGCTATCTTCCGTGGTGGTATTTCATTATTATAGGGATGACAACAATCGCCTCTATTTTGTTGGCCGTTTTCATCCATGCCATCATCGATCAAAACCAGGAGCGTCAGCGGCTGATCGAGGAGCTTCAGGATGCGCGCGATCATCTCGCCAGGACGGAGCGGCAGGCCGGCATCCTGGAAGAGCGCCAACGATTAGCCCACGAGATCCACGACACATTGGCGCAGGGCTTCACAAGCATCATCATGCACCTGGAGACCATCGAAGCTGTCTTGGGTTCCGATCTTGCAGCTGCGCAAAAGCACATCGAACGGGCACGCATCGCTGCCCGCGAGAGCCTGGCCGATGCCCGCAGGATGGTATGGGCCCTACAACCCGAATCGCTGGAGCGCGCCTCACTGGTCGAGGCAATTGGGCGGCTCATCGACCGTTGGTCGGAAGAGAGCAGCATCAGGGCCGGGGTAACCATCACAGGCCTGGCGCACCCACTACCTCCAGAGATAGAGGTAACGCTGCTCCGGGCCGCGCAAGAGGCATTGGCGAACATCCGTAAACACGCTCAGGCACACGAAGTCACATTAACGCTTTCATATATGGATGATCTGGTGGCGCTGGATGTGCATGACGATGGGCAGGGGTTCGCTCCCGAACTCGCACAGGCACAACCTAACGATGGTCATACGGGCGGCTTTGGCCTGCGTTCGATGCGCGAACGTGTCGAGGCGCTTGGTGGGACGTTTTCCGTCGAGAGCGCATCCGGGGAGGGCGCAACCGTGGCAATTTCGCTGCCGGTGTTTTCCGACGCTTCTCAGGAACCTGGTCAGATCGTTGTGTTGCAGGAGGATGGTCAATGAATCGCATCAGGCTGCTCATTGTCGATGATCACGAAGTGGTCCGAGCAGGCTTGCAGGGCATGTTGGCCAGCCGGCCCGATTTGGATGTGATCGGTGAGGCTACCGATGGGCTGGAAGCCGTCGAGCTGGCCCGAACACTGCACCCCGACGTCATTTTGATGGATTTGCGGATGCCGCGCATGAACGGCGTCGAGGCAATCGAACATATCCGGGCCGAGCAACCGGAAGCACACATCCTCGTCCTGACCACCTACGATACCGACGCCGATATCTTGCCCGCCGTCGAGGCCGGCGCGACCGGCTACTTGCTCAAAGACACACCCCGCGACGATTTGTTCAAAGCTATCCGGGCAGCCGCCCGTGGCGAGGCTGTACTGACTCCATCGATTGCCGCGCGGCTGATGGGGCACATGCGCGCCCCTGCCCAAGAATCGCTCAGCGAGCGTGAGATCGAGGTCCTGATGCTGGTGGCACGCGGCGCGAGCAACCGCGAGATTGCCCAAACATTACACATCAGCGAAGCTACCGTGAAATCGCACCTGGTGCACATTTTTGGAAAACTGGGTGTCTCGGATCGAACGGCAGCTGTTACGACAGGGTTGGAGCGTGGCATCATCCGGCTTTAGATCCGTTGTTTGATGTAGTAATTGATAACAACACTTATCACTTATAATCAACCGGGTGGCAAAAACTGCATCGAGATCACACCAACACCCCAGATCTCCGATCTGGGGTGTTGGTGTCGTGTATCGCACTCGACAAGTGTCGATGTCTTGCTTGTGGGATCGGTGATTGTTGCGGTCACAGTCTCCATCACAACCATCCTGCGATTTGTTGCTGCCCTATATGCCTCGCCCGTTGCCATGACCAGCGCGAGGCCCCCCTGCCATCCAGCATTGCATCGGCCTGCTCCTGTGCCGCGGTATGGTGATCAATCTAAAGAATCGAGACCGGATCGATATCAATGTGCAGCAGGTGAGAAGATCGCAAGCCTGACAGCAGTGCTGACGGCGCTGGACCACGGACCAGGATATGCCATCGATATAGCCCTTCCCGTCGAGGGTAAAAGCAGGGTGCCGGCCCGATCAACGAGGTGCCAGCGAGTTTTCCGGCCACAATGCGCTCGCTCAGAAGAGCGTGCAATCGCCCGGCTTCCTGTTGGGCTCGCTCGGCACTCTCGGCCCGGACGATCAGCCTGGCCAATCGGGCATAAGGGGGATAGCCTATCTTCTGGCGATAAGCCATTTCTTGGGCGTAGAAAGCATGAAAGTTGTGTTCGGCGGCGGTCTGAATGGCATAGTGATCGGGAGAATAGGTTTGGAGGATGACCTTGCCGCCCAACAAGCCTCGTCCGGCTCGCCCGGCAACCTGGGTCAGGAGCTGGAATGTCCGCTCCCCACTGCGATAATCCGGCAGATAGATCGCTGTGTCGGCGCTGATCACGCCAACCAGGGTCACCATTGGTAGATCGAGCCCCTTAGCCACCATCTGTGTCCCGATCAGGATGTTGGCTTGGTGATTAGCAAATTGCTGGAGGATTAACGTATGGGCATCTCTCTCCGTCGTCGTGTCCCGATCCCATCTCAGCACCTGAGCTTCTGGAAAAAGCGCGTGTACCTCCTGCTCAACGCGCTCGGTGCCGCCGCCGAAAAAACGGATATGTTGTGAGCCGCAGGCCGGGCATGCTTCAGGGTGCCGGATGCGATGATTGCATTGGTGGCATACCAGGAAGCCCTGTTCTACTTGTCGATCGTCTCGATAGGTATGCCAGGTCAGCGGAATATCGCATTGGGGGCAAAGCAGAACATGCCCACAAGATCGGCAAAAGACATAGGTTGCCGTTCCGCGCCGATTTAAGAACAGGATAGCTTGCCGGTTGTGTTTCAGGATATCTTCCAGCGCCTCTGTCAAGGCCCGGCTGAAGATCGAGCGGTTGCCGGCTTGCAGCTCCTGCCTCATGTCGATCACCTCTACCGGTGGGAGATCGATCATGACCGCCTCGTCAGGATCGTCGGGCAGGTGGCTGTAGTTCGTCCGGTCGATGTGAAAATAGATCGCTTGCAACTCGATGGCGCGCCGATGCCCCATGATGCGGGCCGGAAGAGACAGCAGCTTAAGGTCTTCCTGTATACCTTCGGTATAGGTGACGATATCGGGCGTTGCGCTACCCATGATCACCAGTCCTCTTTGCAGCCGTACCAGCTCGATGGCTGTTGGGAGCGTGTGGTAATAGGGCGGCGAAACGGGTGGTGATTGCTTGTAACTGTCGTCGTGACATTCATCGATTACGATCAGGCCGAGAGTGCGCAGAGGCGCAAACAGTGCCGACCGGGGCCCAACGATGAGGTCGTATTGGCCACTGTATGCCCGCCGCCAGGTGTCGTAACGCTCGCCCTCGGAAAGCCGGCTGTGGATCAAACCCATCCGGCCGGGAAAGCGTGCTCCAAAGCGTCGAACTGTTTGCGGGGTTAACGCGATCTCCGGCACCAGCACGATGGCGCTGCGGCCCTGAGCCAGCACGCGCTCGACGGCGCGGAGGTAAAGCTCTGTTTTCCCTGATCCGGTGACACCGTGCAGCAAGATCGGCTGAGGGGGATTTTCGTCATCGAGGGCTTGCTCGATATTCTCCCAGGCAGCCTCCTGATCGCGAGTCAGGCGAGGCGGCACGTCAGGGACAAACGTCATATCCTTTAATGGATCACGCCAGACTTCTTCCTGACGCAACATTATCCAATCGTCTTCGGCCAAAGCTTTCAGGTCGGTCAGCTTGCTCCCTGCCACCGCAGTGTACACCTGCTTAACTTCGACCGGTCCCCGTGCCTGTGCCAGCATTCGCACGATGCCTGCACGCCGCTCCGCCGCGGCATATCGGACGCTTCCGGGTGAGAGATCCTCGAAAAGTTGCGTGATGACCTCATCGATCTCGTCCGGCGGCACAACCAGCTCGGCGAGGCGTACCTGTCTGGGATGAATAGATGGTGGATCGAGCACCGGCTCACGCAGCAGCAGGCCGCGCTCGGTCAGTTGGCGGACTGCCCCCTGCCAGTCGCGTCGAGGCATCGACCGCGCAATCTGGCGACCCCGCAGTGGCCCACGCCGGGCTAACAGCTTGAGCAAACGTGACTGTGTTTCTGAGACTGCCTCGATCTGCAACGGATCGATGACCGGTACAACCTGCACATCACCACGTTTCGATAGGCCGGGAGGGATAAACAACCGCAGACAATCGGGTAGTGAAGCCAGGTAAGTCTCGCTGAGCCAGTGTGCCAGATCCAGATGTGCCTGGCAAACAACGGGGCGGCGCTCAACCAACCGCAGGATAGGACGGGTGTTTTTGACAGCCGCCCGTAGCGTAAATCCGACAATGACTCCCTGAGCTTTCTGGGCACCGAATTGCACCTCAACCAGATGCCCGATCTCCAGACGCCCGGCCAACTCGGCAGGAATGTGATAGTGAAAGATATCTTCTACAGGAAGATTGACAACGACTTCAGCGTACATGGTTTTCCATCGGATAAATGGTGCTCCGGATGACAATCGTAGTGTAACACAGAGGAACCCGTTCGTGGCGTGTTTATGTACCCGGCTCCTTATGTTGTTCGGCGACGGCAATTCTCGATCGAACTTTCCGCGCCAGGGCCGTGTACAGTTTCATGGCATATATCTCCATTGTCAAAGGCCAACCAACGGCCTGAAGTTCTCGAAGCGGATAGGAGGTCCCCTCATGTTCGAGTACGATGATATTACTGTTTTCATTTTGGAGCGTGATATCTATGCCCGGCAAGCTATTATCAGCTACCTGGGGTGGGATCGGCGCACGCGAGTCATCGGTCAGGCCAGTACGCTTCACGAGATGCTCTCGCCGGCGGCTGCCAACTATCCGCAAGCTCCTCCGGATGTTGTCACGTTAGATACAGGTTTAACCTCAACCGTAGAGAAACTTGAAGAATATATCCGGCTTATCCTGAGCAAAATGCCAAAAACAAGCATCATTTGTCTGGCCCATCATCCCGATCCTGCGATGGCAGCCTCTGCCGCGCACTTAAGGGCGCGTGGCTACCTGGCGCGCACCGAAGTAGGTGTGGCGATTGCACCGGCGATATGCTTTACATACGAGCATTACTTCGTTGTCACCCGCGATGTTGCCTCGATGCTCCCCAGCGAATTCAATGACTCTATACGTGTCGATGTCTTGCCTGAGCGTCGCAGATATCCCAATCTGACCCAGCGACTTGAACAGGCCTTGTTTCTGTGTGTCATCGAAGGACTACCGGCCGAAGTTGCAGCCGAGGAAATGGGAGTTAGCACCAGCACGGTTCGTAGCTATATCAAACAGGTGTACCGCATCCTGGAAGCAAGTGATGACGAGTCTTACCCGATTGCCATGTCGCCTGCCGAGAGAGCTTTCGTGCGCTACAGCGCCCTGGACGATCGTGATTACTTTCCGCGCTCGCCATCACCCATGAAATCTGTAGCTTAGGGTGTGTTTGTCATTTTATACGGATAGCTAATGTCTCCAGGATTCTGGCCCGGCATGTCCAGAGGTGATTAGCACTTGGGCATCATCCACAAATGGCAGGACGCTTATGGCTCGAACACTAATTGTTCGAAGCCGGCTCGGATGATCTGGATAAATGTCCGGCCGGGTTTGAGAGGGAGTATATCTCCATCAGGAGCGACGAAGGAAAAGGCATCGCCCTCGTTGGCACGACGCCAGCGTCCTTCGAACGCCTGTCCATCGCGCAGCAACGTCATTGGACCACTACCTTCAAGCTCAATGTACAGTGACTTCTCTTCGCCGAAATACTTCTCCGGGAACAAATCGACTTCGTCGTGATAGGCACTGATGACGATCACGTTGTCGAAGGCCAACTGCTGACCAGTGAGTGCATCGGTATGGGGAATGTTATCTGTCCAACGCAGGTAGGCGCCAATAAATGGATCGTAACGCCACTCCGCGCGAGTCCGGGCATAATCGATGGCAGCCGAGCGGGCTGCCTGTCCGCGAGGCGGTGTCAGGGAGGTGAATGCCAACCCAGGCTGCCCAAAGTTCGGTTTGGGGCGGACATTCTTTTCAGCCAGCCATTGCCGGAGCACGGCCGTATCGGTGAACAAAGTATGCTCGAATGCCAGGCCCTCACGCGGAAAACGCACAAAGTATGGCTCGCCGTACCCAAATTGGGGGGAGATGGTGTTGTAAGGGTATAGGGGCGAGAGACGTACCATATCGATGACTCCCCGGCTGCCACCCGAGAACACCATGATCGCATCGAAAGCCCGCGCAAGCTGCATGTCGACCAGGCGAACGCTGCGCACTGAGCCGACATGCCCAACATCCCGACTGTAGAAGATGACAGCAAAGCGCGTCCACCCTCCCTCGGCGTAGTTTTCAATAACAATGTCGGCGCTGCTAATGCCGCTTTGTGGCCGTACCACCGGGGGGGAGTTCGAGACCTTGATCAGCAAAGGGCGCCGAGCTAGCACATCCGGCTCATCGACCACCAGGCCGGTGAGCGGGTTAACTTCCCGAGGGTAGCTGTCCGGGCCAATCATCTTCGGAGGGCGCATGGTGGCAGTCGGTGACGCCGTTGAGGTTGGCTCCAGGGTCGGCGAAGGCATCCGGGTGACGGTAGGTGCTGCGGCAAAACTTGGAGATGCTTCCTGTGGCGGTTGAGAAGTGTTGGGTTGACAGCCGACTAACAGAAACCAGGCTAAAAATAGGCCCGGCACAAAGCTGGTAATCCGGCTTGCATTGGCATCGATACCTGTCATACTGTGCTCTGTCCACACATTAAGGATTTACTTCTATCTTAATTCGCTCGCTGACTGTGGTGTTCCCGGCTGCATCGAAGGCTCTTAGCTGAATGACATGAGTACCTTCCGTGGTGATTAGCCATCGCTCATTGTAGGGCGAGATCGTGCTGGTTGCGATGAGCTGATCATCAACATAGAACTCAACTCGATCCATAGAAACATTGTCTGTCACGATCGGTTGGATAGCGATGTACTCATCTGCTTTTCGGAACGTCTGATCGCGGTTGGGAGTCAGCACTTGTATGGTCGGCGCGATGTTATCAACTGTAACCTGAATGATGGATTCCTGGATTGTGCTGTCTGATCGGACGACCGTTAGCCTCAGGCTGTAAAGCCCATCCAGACCGGCTGTATCCCATAGTCCAAGCTCTCCGCTGAATACCGATTCGAGATGATCAGAGCCGGCCTGTATCCACTGGCCCGGGTTTAGCCCCTGGCCATAATCCAGCCGATAAAGCCCGAAATTGTCAGACCGGGCATTTCCCCGTACTGTAATTGTTCCCTTGACATAACTAAAAGGCTTGGGAGCAGTGATGGCAACGTTGCCGGCTGCGCCGGGCGCGTTAAGGGTATCGTATTCAGTTGGCGGTTGTGGAATGCCTGCCTCGCGCACCCAATCGGCTGCTTCAGCGGGTAGCACCTGATACACACGCTCCTCGACCAGGCCGGCAGGTGTGTAGACTGTGGCCAGGAGATTGGTCTCCTTGTTGATCTGGAAGGGCAGAAAAACATTGTCGTATGCGCTGGGCTCACTCCCCTGGCGAAAGATCTCCTGACGGGTAGGACAGTAAGAGGTTGGCAACAAGCCGGAAACCTGGCACACAGTCATCTCAGTGATATCTTCAGGACGCTGCCATGTCTCGATAGGCAGGTCGCGGTGCATATATTCCATCACCCCATGCCAGATAGGCGCAGCGCCTACAATGGCCGGCATATCCTGCATCGGGCTGTTATCTGTATTACCCATCCACACGCCGACGACAAATTGTGGCGTATAGCCCATCGACCAGTTATCCCGGTAATCATTCGTTGTTCCTGTTTTGACTGCGGCGGGCCGATCAAGCAGTAGTGCGCTGTTGGCGCCTACGCTGGGGATACGCGCCTCTTCGTCGGAGAGGATATCGTTGATGAGATATGATAGAGAGGGCTCGACGACCACATTGCTGTTAAACGTATTTCCCTTGCCATACTCCCACAGGGGATTTCCCTGTTGATCTTCGACGCGCAAAATGAGAGTCGGATCCAGTGTCCGGAATCCCGGTCTGCGTTGATCGGGAAAGATGGGGCGCCCGCTCATCTGTCCCATGTTGGCAAAGACGCTATAAGCATAGGTCATATCGTATAGGGTGACCTCGCCGCCGCCCAGTGTTAAGGAGAGACCATACTGGTCGAGCCCGCGGTCCAGCGTGTTGATCCCCATGATATGTGCTGTGCGGATCAGGCTATCGATGCCCACCCAGCTGAGCACCTGTACGGCCGGGACGTTGTACGAGTTTGCCAGCGCGCTTCGAATGCTCTGTGGCCCATGGAACTGGCGATCGACATTTTCAGGTACGTAGGGTTGGTTGCTCCCTATATTGAAGGCAGTACGCACATCCAAGGTCATCGTCGCCGGCGTGTGTCCTTGCTCAAAAGCTGTCAGGTATGTAAAAGGCTTGATGGCCGATCCGGGCTGTCGCTCCGCGGTGGCAACATTGAAATTGCCGGCAATTGCCGTATTGTAGTAATCGAGACTGCCCATCATGGCCAGGACTTCACCGGTCTTGACCCTCATGACGACGACAGCGGCATTGTTGACGAGGTGATCGATATCTTGATCTTGGGCGGCAATAGGATATAGATAGTCAGCAGCGTCACATTTCGATCCGTCTCCGGCAGGAATAACCGTCGTTGGGGATTGGCCGGATAGTCGGGCGACATGTGACCGTGCCGCGCATTCGATCTGAAGGAAGAGGGGATAGTCTAAAGTGGTATAGACCGTCAGCCCTCCCCGATAGACCAAATCAGGCCCGATCTCCGGCATTGTTTCCAGTTGTTTGCGTGCTGCAATCGAAAAATGCGGGGCCAGTAGATCGAACCGCTGCTCCAGCGGCCTGACGATGAGTGGAGCGGCAAAAGCAATATCGGCCTGTTCACGGCTGATATAACCTTGCTCAACCATGATATCCAACACCCTCTTTTGACGCTCTTTGGCCAGATCGTAATTGTCGATCGGGTTCAAGGCCGGTGACTGCGGAATGGCAGCCAGCATCGACGATTCGGCCAGGGTCAGTTCTCTGGCCGGCTTGCCGAAGTAAACATGCGCGGCAGCTTCGACACCATAAGCCAGATTGCCGTAGAAGTTGGTGTTGAGGTACCACTCCAGGATCTCGTCCTTGGTCCAGGCATCGCTGATCCGGACGGCCAGGATGAGTTCCCTCATTTTGCGGTCGAAGGTTAAGGCTGTGCGTTCAGAAGGATCAATCAAGGTGTTCTTAATCAACTGCTGTGTGATCGATGATCCGCCGTGCGCTGTACCGCTCGTAAAGTTAGTCCAGATTGCTCTTGCAATGCCCTCCGCATTATAGCCGGGATTTTGGTAAAAGGTCTTATCCTCAATAGCAATGGTTGCCTGGCGCATATCGACGGGAATATCGGACAACCTGGCCCAGGTCCGATCACCGCCCAGGGGGTCGATGATCTCATAGAGCAAATGCTGGCCGGTCCGGTCGTAGATTTTCGTGGTCTCGAAGTCTGATTCGAGCTTGATTTGATCCGGCTGAGGAAGCTGCTGTGCATAGTAAGCATAGACGCTGATCACACTCCCCAGCCCAAACATAGACGTTAAGAAATTCAAGCCGATAAAGCTGATAGTGAACACGATCAACCATCGCAATGCTAATTGCACGCCGGTACGGGTGCGCAGCCGCTTAAAGCGTCGTCGATGGATAATACGTCGTGTTGTGGTCATTGCCGACAATCCTCCCTTTGCGCCAAGGCATACCCCTTCCGAGCGAGTAATTCCAGATACAAATGCCGCAGATCGGCAATCAGGCGGGCAGAATCGTAGTGTCTCAATGCCCACTCCTTTGCCTTCAAGACGTGAGGATACCCCCTGGCGCGCAACTCGGCCAGGATCGCTTCCGCCAGGGCGGTTGGATCATCGGGTGGAACCAACTTTCCCAGATCGCCCCGCCGCAGCACATCAGGGACACCGCCAACTGCTGTTGCAACCACAGGCACGCCGGCCGCCATAGCTTCAATGATCGAGACTGGTGTGCCCTCGTTGCGTGAGGTCAGCACCAGCACGGTCGTATCGGCATAGATGGTGGGTAGATCGCGGCGCCAGCCGGTAAAGTGGACAACATTGTCAAGGCCAGTCTGCCGGGCGAGACCCTCCAATTCAGCACGGCGCTCGCCGTCGCCAACAATGACAAAGCGTACGTCAGGCATTTCCTTCGAAACAAGCTGTGCTGCCGCCAGGAAAAGCTCGTGATTTTTAATCGGAACCAATCGTCCGACAATTGTCACTATCGGCGTGTCATTCGGATAGTCCAACTCCTCGAGCAGCATACCACGCAGCTTGTCACCATCGGCCAATGGAGACAGGTTGAGACCAAGCGGCACCACCCGGATCCGGTCCGGGGGGGCAATGCGAAAAGCCAGCAGGTCACCTCGAAGCGTGTCGCTGATCGTCAGGATTGCATCGGACAGTCTGGCTGTCAATCGATCCACCGTGATGAAGGCAGTCGTCTTCAGCCGGTTGAAATAGCCGTAAAAAACGTGTCCGTGATAGGTATGGATGATCACCGGGACGCCGCTGAGCCGGGCTGCTAATCGGCCCAAAAAGCCGGCCTTGGCGGTATGTGTATGAACGATGTGAGGGCGCTCCCGGCGCATCAGACGAACCAGTGCAATCAATGCTCTGATATCGTCCAGCGGCGAGATCTCACGACCAAGCTCCGGGATGATGATTGGCCGAACCCCCATCTCGCCGGCCAGGTAGCCCATGTCACCCTCGGCCTGGCCAACCTGGCCGGCCACGAGAATGCTCGAGAAAGCAGAATCCTGCAATCCGGCAGCCAACAGAGAGACATGAATAGCCGGACCGCCAACGTTCAACCGGGCGATAATCCTCATGATGCGGATGGGCTCGGATAAGTGATGCATCTGTGGCCTGCGATAGGTCATGATTGCTGTCGATACCATTCGATCGTTTGCTGCAACCCGTCAATCAGGGAAGCCTGGGGGTGGTAGCCCATCGCGTTTTTTGCTTTGGTAATATCTGCCCGCGAGTGTTTGATATCACCCGGCCGTACCTCTTCGTAAACTGCATTAACTCCCTGTCCTGTCAGCTCCCGGAGCGCGTCGAGCAGCCCGTTGAGAGAAATCTGCCCTCCCATTGCCACATTGAAGAATTCTCCGCAGACATTCTCTGAGGGAACAGTCGCTGCCAGCAGGTTGGCATTCACAACGTTCTCGACATAGGTAAAATCGCGCGTTTGCTCTCCGTCGCCATAGATAGTCGGTGCTCGCCCCTCAAGCAAGGCAGTGATAAACAATGGAATTACTGCGGCATACATACTCTGGGGATCCTGGTGGGGGCCAAAAACGTTGAAGTACCGCAAAGCAACGGTTTCCAGACCATAGACCTGGTAAAAGACCTGGCAATATCGCTCTGCTGCCAGCTTGGCCACACCATAAGGGGAAATCGGCAGAGGCTGCATCGTTTCCACCTTGGCCAGGTTGGGATCCTGGTCGCCATAGATAGACGACGATGAAGCAAACACCACTCGCCTGACGCCGGCATCTCTCGCCGCAACCAAAACGTGCAGGGTGCCGTTAACGTTTGCCTCGTTCGAGCCCAATGGGTTCTCGACAGATTTGGCTACCGAGGGCATTGCGCCTTGATGCAACACAACCTCAATGTCTTGGACGGCACGACGAACATCGTCCAACACAGTCAGATCACCTTCGATCAAGTCGATCTGCGCCATGCAGTCCTGCAAATTGCTGCGTTTGCCCGTCGAGAAGTTGTCCAGGACACGGACAGCATGGCTCTGAGACAGCAGTGTCTTGACCAGGTTCGAGCCAATAAAACCGGCCCCACCGGTTACGAGGTAGTTACTCATATGATGGTTATTCCTTCTTTTAGATTGAAATGTTGATGTTCAAAAATCCATCATCGCGGATGACAGAAGATGTTCAATACTGATCGGTGAAAAACTGAGCCCCCATGGCTGTCTTTGGGGTCCTTTCCCTGGATTATTGAGAAGATATGCCTGGATTTCGTACCTGATGCCATCGTTGGTGGCAGATGAGAATGGCGTAGTCGGTAGCTCAGTCATTGGGTGGCGAACAGTTCAAGATGGCATTTTCTTAGATTTGGATGTATCAGCCAACCCCTCTATTTGTGGCTTGTTTGCAGTAATCCGTTGTGTCCTGGTCTGGCCCTTAAGCTCTATTTTGGGCTGCTTTCCAGGTCTCGGCTTAAACTGAATTTTCTGCTGTTCCTGGACAGGCGCTTCAGTCTGGCCATTCTTCTGTATTTTTGGCTCGATTTTGGGCTCAGGCCGTTCCTTAATCGGCATTCTGTATGGTGATGTCTCCGCTGCCTGTGGCTGCCATCTGTCGAAAGACGCGCCTCGTATCCCAATCATCGGCGCGGGCAGTGGCGTCAGCACCTTCTTGAAGCTGATCAGCGCGGACCGGCCGGCGGCCCGCACGACCTTGAAATCGACCTCCATCTGGTGTGGATAAAGCATCAGCACCAAATCTGCCGGGAGTTTAACATTCCCAGAGAATCTGGCAACAGGCGATTTTTCCTTATTCCCATAGCGTGGCGACTGCCAGCCGTCTTCCAGAGACAGCTTAAGCGGAAAGTCGCCCAGAGGTAGGACGATCAGGTTCGCGCCCTGCTCAGACTCGGTGCGGACAGCATTGTTGGTTCGATCCATACGAATGGGCATAGCGTTAAAGTGAAACCAGAGCGAAACTTCTGCCTCCTGCTTTGTGTCTCCTTCAGGCTCAGAGGCCGCCCGCAGCTGATCGTGCAGCACCCATAGCTTTGCCACCTTGTCGAACCAGATCTGGCGGCGGTGAACAACACCCGGGTTAAGCCTGGCATAGCCATTGTGAGAAGCATCGAAGAGGTCATAAGCTGTTTGGGATATCCAGTGGTGGATGGTGACGTGAGCATCCTCGGTCAGCCGGAACAAGCCGTTATCATCAGGGATGCGGTTGATCTCTTCGTTCGCTATTTGGAGTGTGTTGTGGTAAGCCGTCGAACGAAACTTGTTGCGGATTGGGGGATCTGATGTGTACAGATAGCTGCCTGGATCGATCAGGAATATCTTACCATAAGCGGCCAGAGTGATCCCCAACGTATCGTTATGTGCATAACCTCCAGCGCCGTCCTGGCCGACAGGCCCCGCGTCGATTGCCAGATGAAAGTCCTGGTTTCGCATGACATACAAACCACCGGCCTCGAATCCGCGCGTATCGACAACATCCTGCAGACCAACCGGACGGCGCGCCAGGGCACGCGCCTGCACCCGGACCCCCCGCCTGACATCGACCCAGTTGTCGGATGCCGACTCGTCTGGTCGCTGGACGGTACGGGTGAGGACATCAGTGAACCGGGCTGCCGCATCGGACGCAAAGCACCAGAAGGCGTCCTGCCACTCTTCGCCTGCGGCAATAGACCAGCCCCTTGTTGTCGGCTCGATGAATCCTGCCCATTCACTTAGCTCGCGTTCGAGTATCAAGGAGCCCAGCGCCAGTAAGTGGCGATGATCTTGGCTGACACGAGCTGAGTCGCTGTAGACAGTCAGGATGTGCAAGCGATCATCCCCTGCATCACCGATATTGGGCGCCATTCCGTCCGGCTGTGTATAAGTCATGATCACGTCCAGCATCGATCGAAGCCTGGCCTGCACAGTCTCCAACAGAGGAATCCCATTGATGACGCACAGCCCGGCCACGCTCAAAGCTGTCTCGGTAATCAGGCGGTGATAAGAGGTGGAAGCCTCGCTGCTCATACCGTCCGGATAAACCTGCCGCTCCAGCTCTTCCCACAATTTCTGGAGCCCAACCGACTTCCAACGCGCAGCTTCGGGGAATTCGGGGAAGAGGATGCCCAGATAGGCAAGCCCAGCCAGGTTTACAATCAGCCGGCTGGTATGCGGCCAGCTTGCATCCAGACGTTTGAGCAAATATTCGCCATGTTCGCGTAGGCTGGCCAGCCACAGAGCCAGAAAAGAGGGTGTCAGGGCCTCAGATTCGATAATGCAATAGTAAGCCCAGATCCAGTTCACTGTCCGGATGGCCACGGTCATTGGGTCAGCCCAATTGACTCCAAATTCGTAGGGGTTGGTTTTAATCCAGTGTGTAATCTGGTCGACGATCTCCTGGGCATACGATTCGTTCAATGTATATAGATAAGCCTGTCCTAGACGAACTGCATGGTAAAAGCGGCTTAGCTCCCAGGGAATACGTACGTCATAGCCACCCTTCGAATCGGCAAGCTTCAGGCGGGTGAAGTGTTCAACAGGCCAGGTATGCTCATTCCTGAAGTCCGTATGCCAATCGATCTCTGTGTCCAGTTGATATTCCCCAAAACCAAGCACATCGAAGCGATGACTTTTGATCTTATCGGCCTGATCGAGCGTGATCCGGCACGCTTCGGGAAAGAATTTGGCTAATAATGCCGCCTGCTCCGGGATCAATCCATAGAAGCGCGGAATCTGCCGCACACGGATTTGAGCGGCTATGTCCTGAATAGAAGAGCCTACTTTGATCGTGCGTGGCCTGGTAGGAGCTGTACGGGCTTGCACGCCTTTGAGGATGCGCTGCCAGGTAACCTGTGCTAAATGTCGTGCTGGGACTGACTGTTGCTTATTCATACCAATTTCACAATTCGAAGGTCGGTAAAGGTAAATGCGTAGCCATCAACCTGATAATCAGGACTTAATCACTTACATTACACTTACAGATTTGACGCCGGATTCGCTCCCGGCTAGAATCCATCCGTTCTATCTTTACTTTCGCCAGGATGTCTACAGGTCATTTGATGTTGAAGATTTGAAGCATCCAATGACAACAATCTGATGTGGTTATTCTACCACAGAAAGGACAGCTAGATACGTTCCTGCCGCTCAATACCGGCATAAGGATTTGCCGGTCACGATGGGAACGCAGAGCTGAAATAAGCTTATGGATAAAGAACTCCCAACGCTAGATACTCGCTCGCTACCATCTCGCATCGAACGCCTTCGCGAACTGGCGTACAACCTTTGGTGGAGCTGGCACGAAGAGTCTCAGGCACTGTACAGTTTGCTCGATCCACTTTTGTGGGAAGAGACAGGGCATAACCCGGTCGCGCTGCTTCGCCGCATCGAACCGGGTAAACTGGACGCTGCGGTTGCTGATGTTGCCTATTTAGCCAACTATGACAAGGTGTTTCGCTCTTTCGATTTCTACATGAGCGAAAGTGACACCTGGTTTGCTATGACCTATCCTGACATCAAAACGCATACAGTGGCTTATTTCTCGACCGAATTCGGTTTGCACGAGAGTCTGCCGCTTTATGCCGGTGGCCTCGGCGTTCTATCAGGCGACCATACCAAGGAAGCCAGTGATCTAGGGATTCCCTTCATAGGGGTTGGTCTCCTGTACCATATGGGCTACTTTACGCAGAAAATCAACGACGAAGGCTGGCAGGAAGATGTTTACAGTGAACTCGATCCGGAAGATCGTCCTGTTAAGCCTGTCTTGTTGCAGGATGGCCGGCCTGCGTGTGTCTCGCTCGATCTGGGTTCGCTCCAGGTTACCTGCACACTCTGGAAGGTACAGGTTGGGCGGGTGCCAATCTACCTCCTCGATACAGCCCTCGACAGCAGCCTGCCGGACCTGACCAGCGATATCCCGCGATTGTACGGCGGTTCTCATCTCACCCGTTTATTGCAAGAAATTCTACTGGGAATTGGCGGTGTCAAAGCCTTACGCTTGCTTGATATCGACCCTCAGGTATGGCATATGAACGAGGGACACTCCTCTTTCTTGACCCTGGAGCTGATTCACGAGCACGTCGCAAAGGGCGTACCTGTCGAGCAGGCCACCGAATTGGTGAAAGACAGTACAGTCTTTACCACCCACACACCGGTGCCGGCTGGCCTGGATATGTTTGATTTAGACTTGTTGGCTCCTTACTTTCAACCGCTTTGGGAAGGGATCGGCATTACAAGCGAGCAGATGATCGACTTTGGCCGGCAAGATATTGGATGGGGCGAGAAGTTCAGTATGCCACGTCTGGCCTTGCAGCTCTCAGGATTGCGCAATGGGGTCAGCAAACTCCACGGCCAGGTATCTAGAGATCTGTTCCAGAGTGTCTGGCCCGAGCGCAAGATCGATGAAGTTCCTATCTTTCATATCACCAACGGCGTACACGCCCAAACCTGGCTTGCTCCTCAAATAATGTCTCTCTTCGATCAGTACGTTGGTCGGGACTGGGTCTATTATATGGACGACCCGGCTATTTGGGATGCTATCGATGCTATCCCAGACCAGGTCTTGTGGGACACACGCCAGGAGATCAAGATCGATTTGCTGCGCTTTTTGCGCCACCAGGCTCGCATACGCTGGGCATCCGGAGAAACAACCCCCTTGCACATTGCCTGGTCGGGGACGTTATTTACCCACAACGTCCTGACCATCGGGTTTGCCCGGCGATTTGCAACCTACAAACGTGCCACGCTGCTCTTCCACGATTTTCAGCGTCTCCAGCGGATCGTTGGGAGCCCGGAACGCCCTGTCCAGTTTGTCTTTGCCGGTAAAGCACATCCTCAGGATCATGGCGGCAAAACGCTGATTCAGGAGCTTTGCCAGCGCGCACTCGATCCTCGTTTGGGCGGACACATTGCCTTCCTCGAAGACTATGACATGAACGTCGCTCGCTACCTGGTGCGGGGGGTCGATGTCTGGCTCAACAATCCTCGACGCCCGCGGGAGGCCAGCGGCACCAGCGGGCAGAAGGCCGCGCTGAACGGCATTCCTAACCTGAGCGTCTTGGATGGCTGGTGGGCCGAGGGGTATAACGGGCGCAATGGCTGGGCTATTGGTGACGGTCACGAATTCTGGGCCGAGCACGAGGAAGATCGGGCTGATGCCGAAGCGTTTTATCATGTCCTGGAAACAGAAGTGATCCCGCTGTACTACCAACGCAACGATGCCGGGCTGCCGCAAGCCTGGCTGATGAGAGTTCGTGAAGCCATCAAATCGGCCATGCCCTACTTCTCCACCCGGCGTATGGTCAAGGAATATACCGAGAGGATGTACGTGCCCTCGATCCGGCATCGTGGGCAGCGCGAGATGGCAATCACGTGACCGGCCAGATCCTCTTATATGGCGGTCGCATCGTCACAGCCGTAGGCGTCGAGCGGCAGGATATGCTCATCGAAAACGAGCATATCCTTGCCGTGGGTGCCCGGCTGTCCGGTGACGCCCCACAGGCTACCCGGATCAACGTCGAGGGCCTCACCCTCTTTCCCGGTCTTATCGATGTCCATGTTCACCTGCGCGAACCGGGTGGGGAGTACAAGGAAGACATTTTCACCGGCACTTCGGCAGCGCTGGCCGGCGGCATCACAACTGTACTGGCCATGCCCAACACCAATCCGCCTGTCACCCATCGAGATACCTTAACCGATGTTCTGGCCAAAGCGGCTACCCGCGCCGTATGCGACTACGGCTTTTACATCGGCGGGACACTCGACAATGCCGAGGAGGCCGCCAGGCTGAGTGACGCCATCGGCCTTAAATTGTATGTTGGCTCCAGCACGGGCACCTTATTGGTCGATCAGCTTTTCGCGCAAATTGCGCACTTGACTCGTTATCCCAAAGATCGCATCATCGCCGTCCACGCTGAAGACGAGGCTGCGGTGCAATACTACGCCACGCGCGGCCGGCGACGCCCACCGATTTGCGCGGCGTTGGCCGTTTCTCATGTCTTGACCTTGGCTGAACAACTCGAGCGGCGGCTGCACATCTGCCATGTCTCGACCGGTTATGAGCTGGCGCTGATCCGGGCTGCCCGTGCCCGCGGCCTCGACGTTACCTGCGAGGTCTCGCCCCATCACCTCTTCCTGTCGACAGAAGACGAGCAGCGTCTCGGCGCCCTGGGGCAGGTCAATCCGCCTTTGCGCGCGCGGGAAGAGGTCGATGCGCTGTGGGCGCAGTCTGACGCCATCGACATGATCGCCACCGACCACGCTCCTCACACCCTCGACGAGAAGACCGGCGCCTTGCCGCCTTCCGGAATGCCCGGTCTGGAGACGATGCTTCCTCTGATGCTCGATGCGGCCCATACCGGTCGCCTGAGCCTCTCCGACATCGCCCGCCGGACATCGACGCGGCCCGCCGAGGTCTTCGGCCTGGCAGACAAGGGGCAGATCGCACCCGGCTACCACGCCGACTTGACGCTGGTCGATCTGGACGAGGCGTGGACAATCGAAAACGAAGGGCTACATACCCGCTGTGGATGGACGCCCTTTGCCGGCAGGACTGTCTGTGGCCGTGTAAAGCAAGTCTATCTGCGCGGAAAGCGAGTCTTTGCTGACGGAGACATTCTGGCACAACCGGGTGATGGTCATCCTGTCGCGCAGAGTTAACCGTGATGCCAACGACCCTCTCGATTCTCATTACCGCTTACCGGGAACCCGCTACCATCGGACGGGCCATCGAAGCCATTCTGCCCCAGATCGGCGAGTTACCCGCGGACATCATCGTTATCTGTCCCGACGATGAAACTACCGGCGCGGCCTCTGCCTATGACAGCATCACGGTACTGCGCGATTTGGGTCAGGGTAAGCCGGCAGCCTTGAATCTGGGGTTAGAAAAAGCGACCGGACAGATCATCGTGATGACTGACGGCGATGTATTTATTGGTCCGGGCGCCTTGGACGCCTTGCTGGCTCCTTTCGCCGATCCCAAAACCGGAGCTGTCAGTGGACGCCCCATCTCCCTGAGTCCTCGGGATACCATGCTGGGGTACTGGTCGCGCCTTCTCACTGACGCCGGCGCCCACACCGAGCGTTTGCTGCGCGACGAGGCGGGCGCCTTCATGGTTTGCTCCGGCTACTTGTATGCTATCCGTGCCGGGCTGATCGACCACATACCGGAAGATGCCCTGGCCGAGGATGCTGTGGTCTCCCACTGTGTCGGCGAGCAGGGATACCGCATCCGCTATGCGCCGGAAGCAACTGTATTCGTCAAGTATCCTACTACCTACCGCGACTGGCTGATGCAGCGTGTGCGCAGTGCCGGCGGGTATGTCCAACCGGTGATCGCCAATTCCCCTCTCCACATGCGCAGCTTCCGACATGAGATCGCCGCCGGAACCGGGCGTGCTTTAGCCTATGCGCGTAATCCGCGCGAGCTTGTCTGGACGATCATCTTGATGGCAGCCAGGCTGCATTTGTGGCTATTGATCCTGTGGCGCGTAAAACTGCGTCCCCGCTCCCTGCTCGATCTCTGGAAGCGGGTCGAGACTACTAAGTAAGAAGAGATCGCCAGGCAGTACCAAAAAAGGACGGCTTTGAACCAGCCGTCCTTTTTATCAGGAGCAGTCTAAAAACTGACGTTCCTATCCTTATCGCTTGCCCCACTCCGCAATCGTTCGAACGATGGCCAGCAGCGCGACACCCAACTTGACTGCGTCGCGCGTTTCCGGTGCCTCCGGCGCCTCTCCCGGATCATGGGCCTCTTCGGCAGAGCGCACATAGAGATAAGCCGACAGCAGACCCAGCACCGCGCCGATCAGCCCTCCCATCAGCATAGTACGCGAGCGCCAACCCTCGCCGGCAGGAACGATTGTCCGTTCGTCGTTTGTCATGATGTTTTCTCCCGCGTCAATCCAGGCCGGCCCCAGGCTCTATGGGTCCGGATGAGCTTTCCTGACGGCTATCGGCCACATTGGTATATTGCTTAAGAAAGAGGCTAATTCCGGAGATCAGGCTCAGCAAGCCAATCAACGCTCCGGTGATCTTGCCCATGAATCCTACGATTACATCACGCGTCTTCTGGAAATAGCCATGCGCGACGAATGTGTAGGGAGGGATAAGCCGGATCAGCAGCATGACCAGATACGTCGAAGCTGCGATGATCACCAATATGACCAGCCCAAGTACCAACATGGGGATACTTAACAGGATGATCGAGTAGTCCGCAGTAACTGACACACCAGGCGTCCCTACCAAGAAGAATAAGGCGCCCAGGCCGCCAAGTAGCAAGACAGCCACAGCCAGCACCGGGAAGGTGATCTGCCACCAGGCCTGGCGCTTGAAACGCGCCGTCGTCTTGGGGTTACATGCTTTCAAAGAGGAGTGGTGGCGGGATCTGGCCTGAGATTGCGCATCCATGGTGTTTGTCTCCATCAGGTTGAATGGACTACTCATATTGTACCACGATCAACTGGGAGGCATACCGGCTACACCTGTACCACCCACAGGTGTGGCTCCTGACAATGTGCCCTGACTGTTGGTGAGCAAGCTAAACACCTGTGCCTCGATCAACCCGCTCAACAACAGATCATCGATGGCAATCCCGTGTTGAGCCAGATACTCAGTGGCGATCTTCATGGCATAAACTTTCTTCTCTGCGCCGATGTTCTTGATCAGGCCGGTTAATCCGCTCTGTTCAGCTGCCATGACAGCTGATTGGATAGCGCCATCGATGAGTTCCTGGCGTGCCTGAGCTGTATCGGTAGGAGCTGTGGGATTGCTAAGCTGCTTTTGTAGCTCGACTTCGATCAGTGTCGTCAGCTTCTTGAGGTCAAGCTTGACCCCGCGCTCTACTAGAAATTCCTCGGCAAGCGCGATGGCGCGTTGGAACTTCTCCGATTCAATCAGCTTCTCGATCAGGCCTGCTCGTTCGGCAAGTTGGACGGCCATGCTGACCGCCCGCTCGACGATCTCTTGCTGCTCCCGGTTCATCTGACTGCGCAATTGTTTTGTCATCACCCGTAGATGCTGAATGCCGGCTGCGATGACAATTGGCAAAGCAATTACCAGTAAAGCCTGGGCCAGGAGCGAGAGAAAATCCTCAAGTGGCATCTTGTAAACCCCTTCCTCGGGTGAGACATCTATTCCCGCGTATGAAGCCGATCCATCCGTGTCAACTTAAGCAAAAAAACTTCTTGATGTCTTTCAAAAAAGATCGTGATCTTTTCTCGAAAACTTCTCGATCTTTTCCAAAAACATCTCGATCTTTTTCTTGATTTGCCAAATCTGTTGTCGATCAACAAAGACGGCAAATGACCTTAAGTTGATAATTGTGAAAGTCGATCTATTGGGCTACTTGATCGATAAATTCAAGCAATCGCTGCTTCAGGTCAGGCGCATCGGCACCTTCAAGGATATAAGTACCGTGAAGACTGCTGCCTTCGTAAATCCAGAATTGCTTGTCTGCGCGACCCGCTGCCTCATACATGTCTTCGATGTTATGAAGCATATCATTGCGGGTGCCTAGCCACAAGCTTGGCACCTTGAGACCTGATAGATCCTGATCTGAGATCTCGAAATCCTCGATCATGCGTGGGCTGGATATGACAACCAGACCAAGAACGCCTTCGTTCTGAGAAGCAGCCCGGATTGAAGCCATTCCACCCAGCCCGGCGCCGATGAGAACAACACGCTCGGCAACATTTTCGCGTACAACGGCAATGGCAGCATCGAGATCGGCCGGCGCGTCGGCAAAACTGCGCTCCCCCTTCGATTGACCCTGACCCCGAAAATCGAAGGTCAAGACGCGGTATCCCTGGGCGGCAATTTCTTCCGCGAAGGGGGCCCATCCTTCTGCACCATTCGGATACGAAGGCGCCAGGATCACCCCTACATCTCCTTGCCCATAGAGTATCCCATAAAGCGTAGCATCATCGACAGTCGTGAAATTAATCTCCCAAGGGCCATCATCCGAAAAAGGCACCGTTGCAGTAGGAGGGAGAGTGGGCTGTAGAGTAGGTGCAGCCTCCTCTGTTTCCTGTATCGACGGTGTGGCCTGTGGCGTTGCTTGAGACTCGCCGTCCGAGCAGGCCCCTAAGAGCATCAGGAATAAACTCATGCTCAGCGTGAATAAAAGCCGGTGTGTCCGCATCGATCTATGCTCCTTGAACTGGCACCTGTTCCTGCAACAACCTCCGGTAAGCACCGCGCCACAAGCTGGGGCTGCGAGTCAGCTTGGCGATCTTGATGTCGGTGAAATGGGGGAACAGGCCGGCCAACACCATTGGCAGTTGCTCCCAGGCGCCATGAACAACAACCTCGTTCAATTCGGCGGCAGATTTCCCGGCCCACGCCCAGCGTGATCTAAACTGCTCGGCTTTGACCCAGTAATCCCGTTTTTCCCAGGCCAGGGCAGAGTCGTCAATGCCTGCATCAATTTCTCTCAAGCAGTAAACCAACAGCGCAGCCATATCACAGGCTTCCTCATCCAACTCGGATTTCTGGCTAAGGTGGCGAATAATCTCGGCCGACGTCCGCATCAATTGGTTCCGTGCTTTACCCGGCCCATCTAAATTAACTACCCGGCTCATTATGACTCCTGTTTACTGTAAATTTGATGTTTGTTTGTGTTCAGTTCTCGATTCTTCATTACAGATCAAAGACAAGAACTAAAAACGCTAAGATGCTATCGCGTTGCGCTAAAAGCCTTGCTGCTCGCGCCAGGCGCGAATTTCACCGGCATGTTCTTGCTCATGCAGCACAACAGCGTCCTCAACTAAAAACCAGAGCGGTTCCCCCTCCATCCAGCTATAACACCGGTTATCCGTCAGCAACCGTTCATCAAAGTCTTCGATCATATGTCGAAGCATTTTGTGGACACTGGTGAGATCGGCCTGGATTGCTTCAAGGTGGCGCTCAGCATTGACGTGGTATTGTATCTCATTCCATTCGTCAACGTCTTCGATGTGTATGATCGAGGGTACCTGTCGATTCTGGGCCTGGTTCAGAGCCGTAACGACCTCAGCTTCCCAGGCAACCAGGTGAGCCAGGGTATCCTTAACCGACCAGACTCCGATCACGCCAGGCTGAATCATTTGCTCTTGTGTCAGCCCCGTGAGCGAGCCAAGCAGATCTGCATGGGATGTATCTAATGTATCGAGAAGTTCATTTTTGCGCACGTGAGGATAATAGCCTGAGCGGGTACGTGAGTCAAGCCGAAACGATTGACAGATCGAGGATTAGGGCACAAGAAACACCTCTGAGCCAATAGTCCGATCATACTTAGCCAATTATTGTTCCCTTTTAACATGTGCTATAATCCCGTCGGGCCTACTTTTTTGAATCAAGGGAGAATGCCTTGACCAAAATCATCGTAGTTGCCAATCAGAAAGGCGGTGTTGGTAAGACAACCACTGTCGCCAATCTAGGTTCGGCGCTGCATGCAATGAAAAAACGTGTCCTGATGATCGACCTCGATCCACAGGCTGCGTTGACCGCAACCTACGGCCTAGATCCCTACAACTTGCCCAGAAGCGTTTACTCGCTCCTGATTAATGAAATGTCCTCTCTTGCCAGGATATTGCGCCCAGCAGGCCGGGACACGATGGCCATTGCTCCTGCCAGCGTTGACCTGGCCGCTGCTGAGATGCATCTGATCAACGCTGAGCGGCGTGCCTACCGTCTTCGGGATGCCATCGAGAACAACCGTATCCCCTTCGATTTCATGTTGATCGATACGCCTCCCAGCCTGGGTCTGCTGACACTGAACGGGTTAGTAGCGGCTACCCATGTCATCGTGCCTGTGCAGTGCCACTACCTTGCTATGCGCGGTGTCCGAGCCCTGATGGAAACAATCTGGCGTGTCAAGCGCCGGCTCAACCCGGAGCTTCGATTGATGGGTTTGCTGCCAACCATGTATGATCCCAACAGTCAACATGCCACTGAAGTGATTAAAGAACTGCGACAGGTTTTTGGACGCAAAGTGTTTGATGTGATCATTAAGAACAGCATCGAGTTTGCCGAGGCTCCTGCTCTCAACCAGGCACTAATCGATTATGATCCCTCCCACGAGGGAGCTGTTGCATATCGTAAACTAGCGGAGGTTATCGCCAACCATGAGTGATCCAGAGAATGATAAAGAGAATGTTGAAAACGAAGGCGTAGAATCCGCAGAACCCATCTTGTCCGGTAAGGGATGGGCAGTCCTGGTTGGCGGTGAGGAAAATCTGGCTGCCCTTGGCGGCAGCGATCCTTTTGATCTGGAACCTGCCGGCACCGAGCCGCCCACCACCCCAGCCCGGTCTGCCTCGATGTCTGAAAGCACATCGACTTCGAGCGAGCAGCCCATCGATCCGCAGCCACGCGATCTCAGCCCGGAAGAGCTGGGATACCAACCCGATTCGAGCCCCCAGGAGCCTGTCTCAGCCGGTGGTGAGATGTTTGTAGATATGCCGACGGAAACTGAAGACGCGCCGACGGCTATGCTGCCCGGCATCAGCCCGGGCGTGACGGTCATTCCTATCGAGCCTTCTATCATCGAGGTGCCGCCGTCGGAATCGCTGCCACCTCTGGACGAGGTACCTTCTGTCTCTCCTGATGCGCCTGTTATCGGAGGACCGGTTGTGGTTCCTGAGGGTCAGGTGCCGGAGGATGTTTTGTCAGGGCCTATTGCGCCCTTGCAAGCAGAGCCGGTGCTCTCAACACCTGCCGCGTCTCCCTGGCCTATACCGCAGGGGGTGCCTATCCATGATCCCTTTGATACACAAAGCAATGCTGTCTACGGCCAAACAGATCTCGGAGGCTCGGAACTTCCTCCTGACGGGACATTGTCTAAGATGTTGATCACAGCAGAGCGTGTCAATGCACTGTGGGACGAAATTAACGAGACCTACGATCTGGTTGTCAACGACGTACGCGGTCACTTTGAAACCACCCAGCAAGCTATCGAGATGCTGAAGAAAGCCAGAGAGTTGCTTCTGTCAGGCCATGAGAATTTTGATAATGCCGAAAAGCTGGTCATCGAAGTCAAGTCCCGGCTCAGACTGGAGGAGAAAGTCCGGCAATGGTCGGCCACCAGAGGAGTCTGGTTAGCAACATATCTGGTTTTGTGTCTTCTGCTGCTCTCGATTGGCTCCTTGACAACGGGATATGTCCAGACTTTTGCTATGCAGTTTGTACCTGACTGGATGGCCGACACATGGGCGCCTGGCCTGTTTGGCGGATTGGGAGGCGTTGTCGGTGCGTTGTGGGTACTCAATAAACACATCACCAAAAAGCGCGACTTTGATCCAATCCACACCATGTGGTATGTCACTAACCCAATCCTGGGCATTGCTTTGGGGGTTGGCACCTATATCATCGTGCGTGGTGGAGGCTGGGTTTTGACCAGTGTGGCAGCATCAGGCGATTTTAATATGACGGTTCCCTTAAGACTGACACTGGCAGCGATTTGCTTTGTGGTTGGGTTCAACCAGAATGTGTTATGGGCACTCGTGGATCGTTTTGTCACAGCTGTTATTCCCTCTTCTGAGGAGAAGGAACAAGCTGCCACAAACGATACAGGAGCATCGTCTGCCGCGGGGCCGACCGGTTGATATCTTTCTTGCACCACAGACACACTGGACTAAGATATATGGACAAGAAGCTACTGTGGAGGGCTTGCCTTTTAGGGCTGCTGTTGGTGACACTCTCGACATCAGTGGCGCTGGCAGCTTCTTCCCAGAAGATTGATGAGGGCATTCTAGATACCACGCCTGCATTAACGCCAAGTGAGACTCCGACACCGATTCGCTGGTTTGTCCAAACATTCACTATGACGCCCACGCTGGAAGGTGAAGAAACGCTCGTACCTGTCCCGCCGGCAGCAACACTGCTCCCAACCATGACCCTCTTCCCCCCACCATCAGGAGGCGGGCGGGTATCTGTCGACGTATTATATGTCCGAGAAGATCCCTCTTTCGGCTCGCCCATCCTGAGCAGCCTTTTCTATAATGATATCGTGCTTCCAATAGGGAGGAATTCGGAGGGCGATTGGATCGCGGTTCAATGGAAGGAAGGTCTGGGGTGGCTGTGGGAATCACTGGTCAGTTGGGATCCGGCTCTAGAGATCACAACACTCAAGATCTTGCCGGTAGGGGCAGATTTACCATCCGCTGAAACTGGGGTGCCAACAACTGTCCTGCCGACATCCTTGCCGACGGTGACAAGCACACCAACAACAGCTCCTTCGCCGACAAACTCCCCATCCCCTACATCGACGGTTCCAACTCAACCGCTGGCAACAGCTCTATCCACGCCAACCGTTCAACCTAATCTATCGATTCCCAACCCATTCACCCACATGCCTGATTCGCTCAAGGCAGGTCTGTTGATCGGCGGGGGCACTATAGTACTTGGTATGGTCGTCTATGTCTGGCGTCGATCGTCCGGAATGCGCGAAATCCGGCGTTATGCCGGCGGATTTCCGCTCGATATCTGCCCGGCCTGCCACGAAGGCCATTTGACTCTTGACGAAGTAGTCCATTATTCGATGGGCGTACCGATTGTCCGTCGCTCTGTTCGGTGCGATGCATGTCGATCGATGCTCAGAGAGCTCAGACCGGGTCGCTGGCGGTACACTGTCGACCCATACGCAAACCCTGCTCTGGCCTCGCGTTACAAAAATCGCCGGCTTTCCCGGTCTGATATTGAAGCCATGGAGCGGCCGGTTCGAAGAGTTGTCCCGGATGATGGACACTTTGAAGAGAGCAACATAGTGTTTGCAGAACAAGCCGATGACAGCTTACTCGATGGTGAAGAGAAAACCCGAGAAGAAGCACTGGGAGATGTAGAGGAAAGCAACGTTTCAACAGATGAGTTTTCAGGAGCAGCCCCCCCTTCAGATGAGTTGGATATTCCCTCTGAAGAGGGATAAGGAGCAATATCCGTGAATGAATGCTCAGCTTGCAATACCATCCATTGGTTTTGACGCGAATTTTGCCCAAACGTTGCGCAAATCCGTTCTTAAACTTTCATCGCTTCCGTCATAGA